>NZ_DAISHT010000165.1:0-7687 GCF_036822375.1 Pseudoxanthobacter sp.
TGGTACACGGGCCAGTTCTATGCGCTGTTCTTCCTGACGCAGACGCTGAAGGTGGATGCCGGCGCGGCCAACATCATGATCGCCATTGCGCTGGCCATCGGCACGCCGTTCTTCCTCATCTTCGGCGCGCTGTCCGACAAGGTCGGCCGCAAGCCGATCATCATGGCCGGCTGCCTGATTGCCGCGCTCACCTACTTTCCCATCTTCAAGGCGCTGACCCACTATGCCAACCCGGCGCTGGAAGCCGCGCAGGCGGCGTCGCCGGTCACCGTCATCGCCGATCCGGCCGAGTGCTCGTTCCAGTTCAACCCGGTCGGCACCGCGGCCTTCCTGTCGTCGTGCGATATCGCCAAGTCGTTCCTCGCCAAGCGCGCGGTGAACTACTCCAACGAAGCCGCACCGGCGGGCACCGCGGCCACCATCAAGATCGGCGACACGGTCATCCAGAGCTTCGACGGCCACGGCCTGTCGCCGGCCGACCTGAAAACCCAGACGGCCGCCTTCACCAAGGCCATGACGGAATCGGTCAACGCCGCCGGCTATCCGGTCAAGGCCGATCCCGACCGCATCAACTGGCCGATGACGATCCTGCTGCTGACCGTTCTGGTGATCTTCGTCACCATGGTCTACGGCCCGATTGCCGCGATGCTGGTGGAAATGTTCCCCACCGCCATCCGCTACACTTCTATGTCGCTGCCCTATCACATCGGCAACGGCTGGTTCGGCGGCTTCCTGCCCACCATGTCGTTCGCCATCGTGGCGGCCACCGGCAACATCTATGACGGCCTGTGGTACCCGATCATCATCGCCGCGGCGACGTTCGTGATCGGCAGCCTGTTCATCCGCGAAACCAAGAACGTGAACATTCTGGAATAAGCGGTTCAAACGCACAGAAACGGAAATCGCCCGGCTGCGTCGCAGTCCGGGCGGTTCTGTCGTCTCACCGTCGTGCGCCAGAAGAAGGGGTTGAAAAGACCTCCCGATGGCGCTCTAAAATCCCGCCCGGCCGGTCACCGCATCAGCACCGGAAGAACAGGGGCCCCATCAACGGCTCCCTTGACCAAGAGGAAATCCCGATGGAACGTCGCAAATTCCTGAAGACTGCCGGTCTGGCCGGCGTGGCAGCTTCCGCCACCCTTGCCGCCCCGGCCGTGGTGCGCGCCCAGCCGGCCATCAAGTGGCGCCTCACCTCGTCCTTCCCGAAATCGCTCGACACCATCTATGGCGGTGCCGATACCATCGCCGAAGTCGTGAACGCGGCCACCGACGGCCAGTTCCAGATTCAGGTCTTCGCCGCCGGCGAGATCGTGCCCGGCCTGCAGGCGCTCGATGCCGTCTCCAACAACACCGTGGAGATGTGCCACACCTGTTCCTACTATTATGTCGGCAAGGATCCGACCTTCGCCATCGGCACGTCGATCCCCTTCGGCCTCAACGCCCGCCAGCAGAACGCCTGGCTCATTCAGGGCGGCGGCGGCGAGCTGATGAACGAGTTCTATGCCAAGTTCAACGTGGTCGGCTTTGCGGCCGGAAATACCGGCGCGCAGATGGGCGGCTGGTTCCGCAAGGAAGTGAAGACGGTCGACGACCTGAAGGGCCTGAAGATGCGCATTGCCGGCTTTGCCGGCAAGGTGATGGCCAAGCTCGGCGTGGTGCCGCAGCAGATTGCCGGCGGCGACATCTATCCGGCACTGGAGCGCGGCACCATCGATGCGGCCGAGTGGGTCGGTCCCTACGACGACGAGAAGCTCGGCTTCTATCGCGTGGCGCCGTATTATTACTATCCCGGCTGGTGGGAAGGCGGGCCGACCATCCACGCTTTCGTCAACAAGGCGAAGTGGGAAGAGCTGCCGAAGCACTATCAGGCGGTGCTGCGCGCGGCCTGCGCGCAGGCCAACGAGGTGATGCTCGCCAAGTACGACACGGTCAACCCGGATGCGCTGAAGCGGCTCTATGCGCAGGGCACCAAGGTGGTGCCCTATCCGGCCGACATCCTGATGGCGGCCTTCAAGGCCTCCGAGGCGGTCTATGCCGAGGTCAGCGCCCAGAACGCCGACTTCAAGAAGGTGATGGATCACTGGAAGCCGTTCCGCTCCATGGAAGCGTTCTGGTTCCAGTATCCGGACGGCACGTTCGACCGCTTCCAGGCCTATCTGCAGCAGCAGAAGCTGCTCTGAGCGGTTGAGTCCGCTGCACAGTGCGGGCCGGCTCCGGGAAAACCCGGGGCCGGCCCGCGGCGTTTTCGGGCGGGGGGATGACCGGATTTTTCCGTTTCCCGCTCTTTGCCGGCAACGAACCGCTTTTCAGGGGCGCGGTTCTGTGGCCTATTCCCGCCCGCCCGGCGCGCCCGCAAGGCTGCCGCCGGAGGCCGGGGACTGGGTCGCCTGATGATTGCGATTGAAAATGTCCGTCATGCCTTTGGCGAGCGCACCGTGCTCGACGGCATCGACCTGACGCTTGCCGAGCGGCGGATTGCCATCGTCGGGGCCAACGGCTCCGGCAAGAGCACGCTGCTGCGGCTGCTCAACGGGCTTGTGGTGCCCGACCACGGCCGGGTGTGCGTCGACGGGCTCGATACCCGCACCGAGGGGCGTGCGGTGCGCCGCAAGGTCGGCTTCGTGTTCCAGAACCCGGACAGCCAGATCGTGTTTCCGGTGGTGGAGGAAGACCTCGCCTTCGGGCTGAAGAACCGCGGCCTGCCGAAGGCGGAGATCGCCCGCCGGGTTGACGGCGCGCTGGCCCGCTTCGGCCTCGGCCGGCTGCGCGCGGAAGCCGCCCATCATCTGTCCGGCGGCGAGAAACAGTTGCTGGCCATCTCCGGCGTGCTGGTCATGGAGCCCGACTATCTGGTGCTCGACGAGCCGACCACGCTGCTCGACCTGCGCAACAAACGCCGCATCGCCGCGGCCCTTGAGGAACTGCCGCAGGCCGTCGTCGTGGTCACCCACGACCTCGATCTGGTGACCGGCTTCGACCGCGTCATCGTGATCGACGAGGGCCGGGTCGCGGCCGACGACCGGCCCGCCCCGGCGCTGGCGCGCTACCGCGCCATGATGGCGTGAGGGCGGCGGCATGAGCGGCATGAGCGGCATGTCCGGGGATATGAGCGGCCCGCCCCATTCGCCGGCAGGCGGCCGGTGGCTGTGGCGCATGCCGGCGGGCGCCAAGCTCGTCGTGCTGGCGGCGACCGGCACCGTGGCCTTTCTGATCACCAGCCTGCCGGCGCTGGCGGGCTTTCTGGCGGCCGTGGCGGCCCTCTGGCTGCTCGCCGGCGTGGGCGTGCGCGCGCTGGCCAGGGAGCTGAAGCGGCTGTTCTGGGTGGCCGCGGTCATCTTCGCCGTGCAGGCACTGCTGGGCGACTGGCGTCTCGGCCTTGCGCTGGTGCTGCGCCTTGCCGCGCTCATCCTGCTGGCAAGCCTCGTGACAGCCACCACCCGCACCACAGCGATGATTGCGGCGCTGGAGCGCGGACTGCGGCCGCTGGCCTTCTTCGGCCTGTCGCCGGCCCGGCTCTCGCTTGCCATCGCCATGGCCTTCCGCTTCGTGCCCCTCATCGGCGATATCGTGGCCGAAGTGCGCGAGGCCCAGAAGGTGCGCGGTCTGGAAAGAAGCCTTCTGGCGATCGCCGTGCCGGTGATCGTGCGTTCCCTGAAACTGGCCGATACCATGGCCGAGGCCATCGATGCCCGCGGGTTCGACCCCGCAGCAGAGTCGCCGCGGCGCGGAAAAACCGACAGGAGCCCCCTTTGAGCACCCGGGATATCGTTCACATTGCGCTGTTTGCCGCCATCACCGCGGCGCTGGCGCTGTTTCCGCCCATCACCATGCCGGTCGCCGGCGTGCCGATCACCGCACAGTCGCTGGCGCCGATGCTGGCGGGTTCCATCCTCGGCGCGCGCCGGGGCGGCCTCGCCATCGTGCTGTTCCTCGTGCTGGTGGCGGCCGGCCTGCCGCTGCTGGCCGGCGGACATGGCGGCATTGCGGTGTTCTTCGGCGTCACCGGTGGCTTCATGTTCGGCTGGGTGGGCGCCGCCTTCCTCATCGGCTTCCTCACCGAGCGGCTGTGGAAGCGCTATAATTTCTGGCTGGCGCTGCTCATCAACATCGCCGGCGGCATCGGCGTGGTCTATGCGCTGGGCGTGCCGTGGGCGGCCACGGTGGCCGGCAGTCCGGTCCTGACGGCCCTCGGCGGCTCGGCCGTCTTCATTCCCGGCGATATCGTCAAGGCCGTGGTGGCCTCCGCTGTCGCGGTGACGGTGAAGCGGGCCTATCCGGTGATCACCGCCCGCGCCTGAGGCACTGCGGCGCGAGACACTGCGATCCGGAGATTTCAGGCGCCGGGGCGGACGGACTGTCGCCCCGGCGCCTGTTTTTTTGCCCGGGGCGTCGCTGTCTGTCGTGGCTGCCCGCCTGCCCGCCGGCCGGCCGGGCGGGGCGTCAGTCGCGCCAGTAGAGCGGTGTGAACAGCACGATCACCGTCATGATTTCGAGGCGCCCGAGCAGCATGGCCGCGGTCAGGATGGAGATGCTGAAGCTGTCGAGCGGCGCGAAGGTGCCCGACGGCCCGATGACCGGGCCGATGCCGGGGCCGACATTGCACAGCGCCGTGACCACGCCCGACAGCGCCGTCAGCAGATCGAGCCCGGACACGGTGCACAGCAGCAGCGTCATCACCACCATCAGCCCGACGAAGCCGATCAGGAACACCACGACCGATTCGAACACCTCCGGTTCCACCACCTTGTCGCCATAGCGCATCACCGCCACGGACGAGGGATAGATCAGCTTGCGCACCGAGCGCGTCAGCGCCTGCCACAGGATGATGAGGCGATAGATCTTGATGCCGCCGGAGGTGGAGCCGGAGCAGCCGCCGAAGAAGGTGAGAAAGAAGAAATAGCCGATCGGCAGCGCGCCCCAGCCCAGATAGTCCTGCGAGGCGAAGCCGGTGGTGGTGATGACCGACACCACGTTGAAGGTGGAATGGGTCAGGGCATCGAAGAACGGCCGCTGCCCGGTCAGCGCCAGCCACAGCGCCAGCGTGAGCGAGGTGAAGACGATCACCGACAGGAACACGCGCACCTGCATGTCGCGGAAAAGGTCGGTGCGCGAATGCACGACCAGCCCCACCAGCAGGATCAGCGGCAGGCCGCCGCAGACCATGAAGAACGACGCGGTCCACAGCAGCGCCGGCGAGGCGGCGAAATAGCCGAACGAGGCATCGTGGCCGCTCATGCCGCCGGTGGAGATGGTGGCCAGCGCATGCACCACGCCATCGAACGGCGTCATGCCAAGGGCCATGTAGGCGAACGCGCAGGCCACGAACAGCCCGGCATAGAGCATGCACAGCGCGGCCGTGATCTGGCGCACGCGCGGCAGGATCTTGTCGGAGCGGTCGGACGATTCGGTGCGGAACAGCTGCATGCCGCCGACGCGCAGAAACGGAAACAGAAACAGCCCGATGGCCACAATGCCGAGGCCGCCGACGCCCTGCAGCATCGCCCGCCACAGCACGATGCCGCGCGGGGCGGCGTCGAGCCCCACGATCACCGTGGAACCGGTGGTGGTGAGCCCGGACATCGCCTCAAACAGCGCCTGAGCGAAGCTCAGCTTCAGGCCGGAGAAATAGAACGGCAGCGCGCAGGCCAGCGCCACCAGCGCCCACAGCAGCGTCGTCACCATGAAGCCGAAGCGCACGCTGAAGTGCGGCAGCGGCGCGCGCATGGCGATGAGGCCCATCAGCGACAGGCCGGCCACGAGCACGGCGCTGATGAAGAACACCCGCCAGTCGGCATTGCCATCCGCGAAATCCACGCCCGCGGGCACCAGCATCAGCACTGCCATGCCGATGGTGAAGAACGAGGAGATGTAGAGCGTGGGGCGCAGATATTGCAGGGCCTGCATGGCACACCGGACGGGCTGGAGGCCGCAGCTGCGGCGGAACCTCCGTCCGCTCCGGTCTGCCCGCGGCGGGCCGGAGCAGGAGGCAACGGCACCGGCCGTCCGCGCACGCGCAGCGACCGGCCTCTCCCTTCATCCCGGATTGCGCGGCCGACTGCAAGATGGCGGAAGGGCCGGGGCGGGGCCGGCGGCGGCGGCATTGCGGCGCGGTGCGCGATCCGCAAAGGAACCTATTGACGGAGCGCCGATTTCGCGCAACACAATCGCCCGTCGCCCGCAGGAAGCGCTCTCCCATGGACAGGCTGTCCCCGATTGCTCCGATCCGCACCGGCCGCGCTTGCGCGCGCACCGGCGGTTTCGCGCGCGCCCGGGCCGGCTGTGCCGCGCTTTCCGGCATCCGGGTTGCGGTCACCCTCAAAACGACCGGCACCACGAAAACGCTCAAGACGACCACGGCTTGACGCCTCCTTGCGCTCCGACCGGCTCTCCCCCGGGGCACGAGGGGGAGGCATCAGGCCGCGGATGTCGCGCGAGCGGCGGGTGCGGCTGGCGGGAGAGAGTTTCAAGGAGACAGATCAATGGGTTACAAGGTTGCAGTCGTTGGCGCTACCGGCAATGTGGGCCGGGAGATGCTCGACATTCTCGATGAGCGCGGCTTTCCTGCAGACGAAGTTCTGGCGGTTGCTTCCCGCCGCAGCCAGGGCACCGAAGTGTCGTTCGGCGACCGCACCCTGAAGGTGCAGGCGCTGGAGAACGTCGACTTCTCCAAGGTCGATATCGCCCTGATGTCGGCCGGCGGTGCCGTTTCCAAGGAGTGGGCGCCGAAGATCGCCGCGGCCGGTGCGGTGGTCATCGACAACTCGTCGCAGTGGCGCATGGACCCCGACGTTCCGCTGATCGTGCCGGAAGTGAATGCCGATGCCATCGTCGGTTTCCGCAAGAAGGGCATCATCGCCAATCCGAACTGCTCCACCGCCCAGCTCGTGGTGGCGCTGAAGCCGATCCATGATCGGGCCGGCATCCGGCGCGCCGTGGTTGCCACCTACCAGTCCGTTTCCGGCGCCGGCAAGGACGCCATGGACGAGCTGTTCGAGCAGACCCGCGCGGTGTTCGTGTCGGATCCGGTGGAGGCCAAGAAGTTCCCGAAGCGGATCGCCTTCAACCTCATCCCGCATATCGATGTCTTCATGGACGACGGTTTCACCAAGGAAGAGTGGAAGATGACCGCCGAGACCAAGAAGATCCTCGATCCCAAGATCAAGCTCACCGCCACCTGCGTGCGTGTGCCGGTGTTCGTGTCGCACTCCGAATCGGTCAACCTTGAGCTGGAGCGCCCGCTTTCGGCCGACGAGGCCCGCGAGATCCTGCGCGAGGCGCCGGGCTGCCTTGTCGTCGACAAGCGCGAGCCGGGCGGCTACATCACCCCGCTTGAGGCGACCGGCGAGGACGCGACCTACATCAGCCGTCTGCGCGAGGACCCGACCGTGGAAAACGGTCTGGCGATGTGGATCGTCGCCGACAACCTGCGCAAGGGCGCGGCCCTGAACGCGGTGCAGATCGCCGAAGTGCTGGTGAACCGCAAGCTGATCGAGAGCCGTGCGGCCGCCTGACGCGGCGGCACAGAGGCCGGCCTGACGGGGCTGCCCCCGGCAGGCGGATGGAAATGAAAAGGCCCGGGCGTCAACCGCCCGGGCCTTTTCCGTTTTCGATGGCGCCGCCGCGCCGGCCCTGCGGCCGGCTGGTTCGGCCCGTCAGCGCAAGGTCAGCGTGACACGCTGACAGGGCGGCA
>NZ_DAISHT010000166.1:0-7552 GCF_036822375.1 Pseudoxanthobacter sp.
CGCCGGCGCGCATGTCCTGATAGGACTCGAACGCCATGCCGCATTCCTGACCGGAATGCACATCCTTGGCATCGTCCTTGAATCGCTTGAGCTGCGAGAGCTTGCCTTCGTGGATGACGACGTTGTCGCGGATGAGGCGGACGGAAGCGCCGCGTTCGACGATACCTTCGGTGACGAGACAGCCGGCGACCTTGCCCACCTTCGAGACGTTGAAGATCTCGCGGATTTCGGCATTGCCGAGGAAGGTCTCGCGGCGCTCGGGCGTGAGCAGGCCAGACATCGCCGCCTTAACGTCATCCACCAGATCGTAGATGATGTTGTAGTAGCGGATTTCGATGCCGTCGCGCTCGGCCGCCTCACGGGCCTGCTTGTTGGCACGCACGTTGAAGCCGACGATGGCGGCGTCCGAGGTCTTGGCCAGCGTCACGTCCGACTCGGTGATGGCACCGACGCCGGAATGAATGACGCGTGCCCGCACCTCGTCGGTGCCCAGCTTCTCCAGCGCGCCGATGATGGCTTCGACAGAACCCTGCACGTCGCCCTTCACGAGGAGCACGAACTCCTTGCGACCGGCTTCCTTCAGCTGGTTCATCATCTCGGCCAGCGACGAACGGGCACCCGGACGGGCAGCCGCCTTGTCGCGCTTCTGGCGCTGACGATATTCGGTGATCTCGCGGGCGCGGGCCTCGTTCTCCACCACCGCGAAGCGGTCGCCCGCCTCCGGGGTGGCCTGGAAGCCCAGCACCTCGACCGGCATGGACGGACCGGCCGACTTCACCTGATTGCCGCGATCGTCGATCAGGGCGCGCACGCGACCCCACTCGGCACCGGCAATGAGAATGTCGCCGGCATTGAGCGTGCCACGCTGCACCAGAACGGTCGCCACCGGGCCGCGGCCCTTGTCGAGCTTGGCCTCGATGACCATGCCCTCGGCCGGACGCTCCGGATTGGCCTTCAGCTCAAGCACTTCGGCCTGCAGCAGAATGGCCTCCAGAAGACCGTCGAGGTTGGTGCGCTCCTTGGCAGAGACCAGCACTTCCTGCGTGTCGCCGCCCATGGATTCCACCACGATCTCATGGCGCAGAAGATCGTTGCGCACCCGCTCCGGATTGGCGCCGGGCTTGTCGATCTTGTTGATCGCCACGATGATCGGCACGCCCGCCGCGCGGGCATGGTTGATGGCTTCCACCGTCTGCGGCATCACGCCGTCGTCCGCCGCCACCACCAGAATGACGATGTCGGTGGACTTGGCGCCGCGGGCACGCATGGCGGTGAACGCCTCGTGGCCCGGGGTGTCGATGAAGGTGATCTTCTGGCCGTTCTTCTCGACCTGATAGGCACCGATATGCTGGGTAATGCCGCCGGCTTCGCCAGCCACGACATTGGCCTCGCGGATGGCGTCGAGCAGCGAGGTCTTGCCGTGGTCGACGTGGCCCATGATGGTCACGACCGGCGGACGGGAAACCAGGCTCTCCGACGTATCGGTGTTGGAGAACAGGCCCTCCTCGACATCGGCCTCGGAAACGCGCTTCACGGTGTGGCCGAGCTCCTCGGCCACCAGCTCCGCGGTATCCGCATCGATGATGTCGGTGATCTTGTGCATCTGCCCCTGCTTCATCAGGAGCTTGATCACGTCCACCGCGCGCTCGGCCATGCGGTTGGCAAGCTCCTGAATGGAGATGCTTTCCGGGATCACGACCTCGCGGCTGATCTTCTCGCGCACGCTGGTCTGCATGGCGCGCTTCTGCTTCTCCACGCGGCGGCGCATGGAGGCCAGAGACCGGCTGCGGGCGTCGTCGCCCTCCAGCGCCTTGACGATGGTCAGCTTCGACTTGCGGCGGTCGTCGGTCTTCGGGGCCGCCTTCGGAGCCAGCACCGCGGCCGGGCGCTTGGAGCCGGCCTGCGACTTGCGACCCTTCTTGCCGTCGTCGTCATCCTCGTCGCCAGCCGTGCGGCGGCCGCCGGCGGCCGGTCCGGCCGAAGGCGTGGCAGCGGCGGCACCGGCACCGGCGGCCGGGGCGGCGGCACCGGAAGCCGGGCGAGCAGCGGCCGGGCGCGCGGCAGCCGGCTGCGAGGCGCGGCGCAGCTTCGCCTCGTCCTCGGCCTTCTGGCGCTGCTCTTCCTCGACCTTGCGGCGCGCATCTTCCTCGACGCGGCGGCGCTCGGCCTCCTCGCGCTCGCGGTGCAGGCGGGCAATGTGCTCGCGTTCCGCCCGCGCCTCTTCCTCGGCGCGGCGGCGATCTTCTTCCTCGCGGATGCGGGCGCCGGCGATGGCCTGCGCGCGGGCCGCGATTTCGTCCTGCGTCAGCGTGCGATGCACGACGCCGCCGCGGTTGCGGTTGTCGCCGGGGCGACCGCCGTTCTGCCCGCGGTTATCGCCGGGGCGGCCCTGGCGCTGGGCATTGCCCTGCTGCGGGCCGGCACCGCGGCCCGGACCCTGACCCGGCCGGTTGCCCGGCTGGCCTGCACGGCCGGTCGCCGGCTGGCCCGTGCGGGCGGGACCTGCGCCCTGCGCCGGACGCGGGCCGGCAGACTGCGGCGCCCGCGGCGCGGCAGGGGCTGCGGCGCGCGGCGCTTCGGCCGCCGGCTGAACCGGCGCAGCCGGGCGCGGCGCCGGGCTGGCGGCCACGGGCTCGGCCTTCGCGGCTTCGGGTTCGATGGTGACGGCTTCGCTCACGGGAGCCTCCGCAGCAGCCGGCTTCGCCTCCGCGGGCACGGCAACCTCAGGTGCCGCAGACGGTGCAGCGGCCTCGGCGACGGGTTCCGGTGCCGGCGCAGCGGCAGCCGGCGGAACAGCGGCCGGCGCTTCTTCGCCGGCAGCAGGAGACGGCGGCACGGCGACAGGCGCTGCCGCAGCGGCAGCAGCGCGCTTTTCGGCCTGTGCCGCGGCGACGACAGCGGCGACGCGCGGGTTGGCGGGGGCTGCCGGCGCCCGCGGCGCCTCCGCGGCCTCGCCATGACCAGCCTCGCCCGGCTTCAGGATGCGACGCTTCTTCTTCTGTTCCACGACGACCGTGTTGGACCGGCCGTGGCTGAAGCTCTGACGGACCGTTCCTTGTTCCAAGGGACGCCGCACAGACAGGGTCTTCTTGCGGTCGCCGCCAAGGCTCTTGTCGCCGGGATTATTCGTGTCGTTCATACCGTCTTCAGTCCTGCGGGGCCGCTGAGCCCGCCGTTGCATTGCCGTCGAAGCCGTCTGTGGCATCCTTCGCGCGGAAACGGGCCAGCTTTTCCGCCCGTTCCACGGCTGCGTCGCTTGCCCGACCCGCGAGCAGCGCAGCATGTATCACATTTGTCAGCCCCAATGCCAAATCGATTTGGTCGGAGGCAAAGATTCCAATTCCCGGAACAGCGGAAAGCGACCCGTAACGCCGCAACACCACCGCCCTCATCTTTCGCACCCCATCGGGCGCCGCATCCGACGCCGTGATCAGGGCCATAACACCGCCCCGCATCAGGGCGCTTTCGACCTTGGTGAAACCGGTCACCAGCAACCCGGCCTTGCGGGCCAGAGAGAGGGCCTGCAGGGCATCGCGTTCCAGCAGCCGGTCGACCTGATCGGCCAGCCCCGGTCCGGCGGTGACCGCCTGCCGGAAGCCACGCGCGAACAGGCGCTTGCGTTCCGCCTCGGCAATCGCGTCGCGGGTCGCGCTGACCCAAACGCCGCGTCCGGGCAGCACGCGCTTCAGATCGGGCACGACGCCGCCGTCCGGTGCCAGAACGAACCGGACAAGCCGATCGGCCGGCAGGGATTCCCGGCTGACCAGACACTGCCGCGTCGCGGCTTCGGTATCACGTGCCATATCCGGTCAGCCAGCCTTCGAGCGCCTTGCCAGAAACCGCCGGATCAGCCGGCGGCCTCGTCCTCGTCTTCAATCTCGCCTTCGCCCTCGATCTCCTCGACCTCGGGCTCCGGCTCGATCCAGCCGGCGACGACGCGCGCCGCCAGAATAAGTTCTTCGGCCTCGGTGCGCGACAGCACGTCGGCGCCGAGCGCGCCCGGATGGCGCACGGTCTCGCCGTTCTTGCGCTCGCTCCAGCCGACCAGATCGTCGGTGGCGCAATCCGCCAGATCCTCGACCGTCTTGATGCCGGCCTTGCCGAAGGCAACGAGCATCGGCATCGTCACGCCCGGCACCGTCTTCAGTTCGTCCTCAACGCCCAGCGCGCGGCGCTCCTCATCGAGCTTGCGCTCGATTTCTTCCAGATGCTCGCGGGCGCGGGCCTGAATTTCTTCCGCCGTCTGCTCGTCGAAGCCTTCGATGGAAGCGATTTCCTGCGGATCGACGAAGGCGACTTCCTCCACCGAGGCAAAGCCTTCGGAGGCCAGCAGCTGGCCGACCATCTCGTCCACGTTCAGCGCATCGACGAAAAGCTGCGTGCGCTCGGCGAATTCCTTCTGGCGGCGCTCGCTCTCTTCCTGCTCGGTCAGGATATCGATATCCCAGCCCGTCAGCTGCGAGGCAAGGCGCACGTTCTGGCCGCGACGGCCGATGGCCTGCGACAGCTGATCGTCCGGCACCACCACCTCGATGCGCTCGGCATCGTCGTCAAGCACCACCTTGGCGACTTCCGCCGGCTGCAGTGAGTTGACGATGAAGGTTGCCGGCTCCGGCGACCACGGAATGATGTCGATCTTCTCGCCCTGCAGCTCCTGCACCACGGCCTGCACGCGCGAACCGCGCATGCCGACGCACGCGCCGACCGGGTCGATGGAGGAGTCGCGCGAATAAACGGCAATCTTGGCGCGCGAGCCCGGATCGCGGGCCACCGACTTCACCTCGATGACACCGTCATAGATTTCCGGCACTTCCTGCGCGAACAGCTTCGCCATGAACTGCGGATGCGTGCGCGAAAGGAAGATCTGCGGCCCGCGCTGCTCGCGGCGGACATCATAGATATAGGCGCGGATGCGGTCGCCGTTGCGGAAGACCTCGCGCGGGATCAGTTCGTCACGACGCACGATAGCCTCGCCGCGACCGAGGTCGACGATGACGTTGCCATATTCGACGCGCTTCACGGATCCGTTGACGATTTCGCCGATGCGGTTCTTGAACTCGTCATACTGACGGTCACGCTCGGCCTCGCGCACCTTCTGCACGATGACCTGCTTGGCCGACTGGGCGGCAATGCGGCCAAAATCCATCGGCGGCAGCGGCTCGGCAATGAAATCGCCCAGAAGAGCGGCCGGGTTACGGTCGCGGGCGTCGGTCAGTTCGATCTCGGTCGCCGGATTTTCCACCTGCTCCACCACCTGCAGCAGGCGCTGCAGGCGGATCTCGCCGGTACGCGGATTGATCTCGGCGCGCACCTCGGTCTCGGACCCGTAGCGCGAACGCGCCGCTTTCTGGATGGCGTCTTCCATCGCAGCAAGAACGATGCTGCGGTCGATGACCTTTTCACGGGCCACCGCATCCGCGATCTGCAGAAGCTCAAGCCGGTTCGCGCTGACAGCCATGGCTTTCCTCTCCGGGGGGATGGGGCGCTCGGGGCACCCGCACCCAAATCAGTTCAGTTCTGCGTCGTCGTCTTCGGCGGCTTCCGTCGCGGCCCGCTTCTCGGCCCGAAGCGCCTCGGTGATGAGCGCGTCGGTCAGCACGAGACGGGCATCGCCCACGTCTTCCAGCGTCAGCCAGACGGTCTCGACGGGCTTTTCCGGCGGGGCAACGATGAGCGTCGGCTTCGGCGCCGACTTGCGCACCATCTTCGGGTGAGAACCCTTACCCAGCCCCTTCACGCTCTCGTCCAGCGTCAGGGCAAAACGGTCGCCCTCGACGCCGGCCAGAATGCCGCGAAAGCGCTTGCGACCGTCATGGGCGATCCGCATTTCCACCTTGGCGAGGTGACCCGCCCAGCGGGCGAAGTCGGAGCGGCGCACCAGCGGACGGTCGATGCCCGGCGAGGACACCTCTAAATGGTAGGCCTTATCGATCGGATCGTCCACGTCAAGCGCGGGCGACACTTCGCGGCTGATGGCCTCGCAGTCCTCGACCGACATCGTGCCGTCGGGCCGTTCGGCCATGATCTGCAGGGTACAGCCATTTTCGCCCGTGACCCGCACGCGCACCAGGCGATAGCCGAGATCCTCGATCACCGGCTCGACGATGGCCGCCACGCGCGCATCGATACCGTTCTCGATGATGAGACGCGGTTCGACGGCAACCGCCGCTTCGGCGATTTCGGGCTGTGGGGTGATATCGGCGTTGTCGCTCACGACGGGGTGCATCTCCGGTGCGGACGCGGCGCCTGCGGCGCTGCTGAGGCGGCTTCTGCGCTCGGTCCGTGCCTGTTGCAGGCAACACCAAACGGAGCGGATCCCGTCAGGGACCCACTCTCACTCGATCCTGATGGACCCGAACGAGAAGGATGATGGCCGTCCTATACTCCCCGCCTGCCTGTCTGGCAAGGAGAATCCGCGTCGGGGCCCTGCCGGGTAGCGACCGCACAGGGTGAACGAAACCTGAAACAGCCATTCAGCCACCGTTCAGGTGACGAGCCGCATGGTCTGGCCCATCAACCGCACGGGACCTCAGACGAGCCCGGCTGCGGGTCCAGTCCCGGAGGCCAACTGCCATGGTTCGCGCTGCCCTGCCCTTCTTCTCCGCCCGCCGCGCCGTGCTTGCGGCAACGGTCACGGCCATGATCGCCGTTCCCCTTGCCGCTGCCACGCCGGCCGCGGCCAATGGCTGGAACAACGGCGCCGACACGGCCGCCGCCGCCGGTCTTGGCCTTGCCTTCGGCGTTCTTGCCGGGTCGCTTGCCGCTTCCGCGCCGCCGGCGCCGGTCTATGTCGCCCCCGCACCGGTTTATGCGCCGCCGCCGGTCTATGTCGCGCCTGCGCCGGTCTACGTCGCCCCCGCCCCCGTCTATGCCGCACCGCCGCCGCGTCCCTATGGCCGTCCGTGGGGCTGGGGACCGGGTGCAGGTGCGGGCTGGGGTCCCGGCTATTACGGCCCGCGCGGATAACAGGCTGAAAATAAACAGGAAAGGCCGCTGCCGGTTAAATCCGCCAGCGGCCTTTCTCCATTCCGGCCTTCGGAAGTGCCTTCGCCCTGTCAGATTTGCTCCAAACGGCGAACCACTTCGTCCAGTTGCTCGAGCGAGCGATAGCGGACGCGCACCTCGCCGGCACCGGTAGCCTTGTGCGCCAGCGTCACCGTCAGGCCGAGGGCATCCGACAATCGCTTCTCCAGCGCCAGCGTGTCGGCATCCTTGACCGCCACCGCACGCCCCATCACCGCCACGGCCTCTGCAACCGGCGACGAGGCCAGCGCCTCGGCATCGCGGACTGTCAGGTCCTCGGCGATGATGCGGCGCGCCAGCGCCTCGGGATCGGGCGCGGTCAGCACCGCGCGGGCATGACCGGCGGAAAGCCGGCCGGCGACCACGTCATCCTTCACCGCTTCCGGCAGCCGCATCAGGCGCAGGGTGTTGGCCACGTGGCTGCGGCTTTTGCCGATGACCTGTGCCAGATCCGCCTGCGTGTAGCTGAAGTCCGTCATCAGCTGCTCGTAGCCGGCCGCTTCTTCCATCGGGTTGAGATCGGCGCGCT
>NZ_DAISHT010000167.1:0-4510 GCF_036822375.1 Pseudoxanthobacter sp.
CAT
The DNA here is from genome assembly GCF_036822375.1 of Pseudoxanthobacter sp. NCBI lineage: Bacteria > Pseudomonadati > Pseudomonadota > Alphaproteobacteria > Hyphomicrobiales > Segnochrobactraceae > Pseudoxanthobacter > Pseudoxanthobacter sp. Next base: position 4 of record NZ_DAISHT010000167.1, read on the forward strand.
CGAGTTCCGCAAGGAATGCCGCCAGTTCGCCGCCCACTGGGTGGGCGTGCAGGGCGAGGAATTCCAGCGCCTCGGCGTGGTGGGCGATTTCGATCACCCCTACACCACCATGGCCTACAAGGCGGAAGCGATCATCGCGGGCGAACTGATGAAGTTCGCCGTCAGCGACCAGCTCTATCGCGGCTCCAAGCCGGTGATGTGGTCGGTGGTGGAAAAGACCGCTCTGGCCGAGGCCGAGATCGAATACCATGACCACCAGTCCGACACGATCTTCGTGAAATTCCCGATCGCCGCCCCGCCGGCCGGCCTTGAAGGAGCCGCGGTGGTGATCTGGACCACCACGCCGTGGACGATGCCGGGCAACCGCGCCATCGCCTTCTCGCCGCGCATCTCCTACGGTCTCTATGAGATCACCGGAGCGCCGGCCGACAACTGGGCGCTGCCGGGCGAAAAGCTGGTGCTGGCCGATACGCTGGCCGAAGGCGTGTTCCGGGCCGCCCGCGTCACCGCCTTCGAGCGGCGCGCCGACGTTGCGCCCGAAGCCCTTGCCGGGCTGGAAGCCCGCCATCCGCTGGCGGCGCTGGGCTACGGGTTCCGCGTGCCGCTGCTGGCCGGCGACCATGTGACGGAGGAGGCCGGCACCGGCTTCGTCCACACCGCCCCCGGCCACGGCACGGACGACTTTGAAGTGTGGATGGCCGGCAAGGCCGCGCTCGATGCCCGCGGCATCGACACCCGCATCCCCTACACCGTGGATGCCGACGGCTTCCTGACGAAGGAGGCCCCCGGTTTCACCGGCCGCCGCGTGCTGACCGACAAGGGCGAAAAGGGCGACGCCAACGACGCCGTCATCGCCGCGCTGCGCGAGGCCGGGGCGCTGCTGGCGCGCGGGCGCATCAAGCATCAGTATCCGCATTCCTGGCGCTCCAAGAAGCCGGTCATCTTCCGCAACACGCCGCAGTGGTTCATCGCCATGGACAAGGCGCTGGACGGCCCCGGCGACACGCTGCGCAGCCGCGCGCTCGGCGCCATCGACGCCACCCGCTTCGTGCCGGAGGCCGGCCGCAACCGCCTGCGCGGCATGATCGAGGCCCGGCCCGACTGGGTCGTGTCGCGTCAGCGCGCGTGGGGCGTGCCTATCGCCGTGTTCGTGGACAAGGAAACCGGCACCGTCCTGAAGGACGAGGCGGTCAACGCCCGCATCCTCGCCGCCTTCGAGGCGGAAGGCGCCGACGCGTGGTTCGGGGCGGATGCGGCCGAACGTTTCCTCGCCCCCGCCCGCGATCCGGCGAAGTTCGAGAAGGTCATGGACATTCTCGACGTGTGGTTCGATTCCGGATCGACCCATGCCTTCGTGCTGGAACAGCGCCCCGACCTGAAGTGGCCGGCGGACGTCTATCTGGAAGGTTCGGACCAGCATCGCGGCTGGTTCCATTCCTCGCTGCTGGAAAGCTGCGGCACCCGCGGCCGCGCGCCCTACGACGCCGTCGTCACCCATGGGTTCACCATGGATGAGGAAGGCCGCAAGATGTCGAAATCGCTGGGCAACACCGTTGCCCCGCAGGATGTCATCAAGCAGTACGGCGCCGATATCCTGCGCCTGTGGGTGGTTTCGGCCGACTATTCCGACGACAGCCGCATCGGCCCGGAAATCCTCAAGACCACCGCCGACACCTATCGCAAGCTGCGCAACACGCTGCGCTGGATGCTGGGTTCGCTCGCCCATTATGACGGGCAGGACGTGCCCCCCGCCGACATGCCGGAGCTGGAACGGCTGATCCTGCACCGGCTGGCCGAACTCGATACCGTGGTGCGCGAGGGCTATGCCGCCTTCGATTTCCGCCGCATCGTGGCCGCGCTCTCCAGCTTCATGAACGTGGATCTGTCGGCGTTCTATTTCGATGTGCGCAAGGACGCGCTCTATTGCGACGCCGCCTCGTCGGTGCGCCGGCGCGCCGCGCTGACGGTGATCGAGCGGGTGTTCACCAGCCTCACGGCCTGGCTTGCGCCGCTGCTGCCCTTCACCATCGAGGAGGCGTGGCTGTCGCGCCATCCGGCGGAAACCGGCTCGGTACACCTGCGCCAGTTCCCGGCGATCCCGGCGGAATGGCGCGACGAGGCGCTGGCGGAAAAGTGGCGCAAGGTGCGCACCGTGCGCCGCGTCGTCACCGGCGCGCTGGAAATCGAGCGCCGCGAAAAGCGCATCGGCTCGTCGCTGGAGGCCCATCCGGTGGTGTGGATCGCCGATCCGGCGCTGAAGGCGCTGTGCGAGAGCGTGGACTTTGCCGATGTGGTCATCACCTCGGCCGCCACCCTTGAGGCCGGCGAGGGCCCGGCAGAAGCCTTCCGCCTCGACGATGTGGCCGGTGTCGCGGTCGTGCCGGCGAAAGCGGACGGGCGCAAGTGCGCCCGCTCGTGGAAGATCTCGCCGGCGGTCGGCAGCGATCCCGATTATCCGGACGTGACGCCGCGCGATGCCGCGGCGCTGCGCGAGTTCGACGCGCTTCACGCACACTGACAGCAGAACCGGAGGCGGACGCGACGAGCATGGCAACCGACATGACCACCACCGGGCAGGCGGCCCGCTTCTCCGGTCCCGCCCGCCTCGGCGCACTGATCGCGGCGGTCGTGCTCGTCGCCGATCAGGTGCTGAAGCTCGCGCTGCTGCACGGCGCCGGGCTGACGGAGACCAACGGCTTCCGCCTCGCCCCCTTCCTCGACATCGTGCTGGTGTGGAACCGCGGCATCTCCTACGGCCTGTTCCAGCAGGAAACGGCGGTCGGGCGGTGGGGGCTCGCGGCCCTCACCGTGGTTGCCGTGGTGGCGCTCGGGGTGTGGCTGTCGCGGGTGCGCCACTGGCTGGCGGCGGTGTCGCTGGGCCTCGTCATCGGCGGGGCGATCGGCAACGGCATCGACCGCATCTGGTATGGCGCGGTCGTCGACTTCGTGCATTTCTATGTCGGCTCGTTCTCGTGGTATGTGTTCAACATCGCCGACGTGGCGATCGTGGCCGGCGCGGCCGGGCTGGTGCTGGATTCGCTGCGCGGGCGGTCCGGCCGCCAGTGAGCGGGCTTTTTTCATCGCCTGACGCGGTGTGCAGCGGACGGCGTCGTATTGATGCCGCAAAGCCACGGTCTCGTTAACGGCGGGCAGGAGACCGGTGACGGCCAGAGGCCGAATCGGATAGGCGGCGGATGATCTGCAAAACGGCCGGCAGCGCCCTGCGCGGGCCTTTTGCAGAGCGAAGGCGGATCGGAGCCTTGATGGTGAGCCATCGACAGTTGTTTGCACGAACCGGCACCACTGTGCTGTTCGCGGGAACCGTGCTGGCCCTTGCGGGCTGCAGTTCGCCGATGAACGGCAACTACTACGCTGACGATGTCGCGCTCAAGCAGCAGCAGCTCGAAGGCAACGCCAGCGGCATGCTGGCCAAGCGCCTGCTGACGGGCGCGGGCATCATCGATCCGCCTCCGGTGCCGGTGGACTACACGCCGCGCTCGCCGCTGGCGATTCCGCCGTCCCTCAACACGCTTCCCCAGCCCGACAGCGGCCCGCAGGTGGCCGCCGCCGGCACATGGCCGCAGGACCCGGACAAGACCGAGCCGGCGCTTTCGCCGGGCGATGCCAAGACGCGCGGCCTGCGCGGCGAGGCGCTGGCCGACAAGGAAGCCGAGCGCTCCACGCCGCAGGAAATGCAGGCCGCCCGCATTGCCGGGGGCGGCACCAGCAAGTTCACTAAGGGACCGACCGACCAGCAGGCCGCGCTGCCGCTGAAGTCGGCCGACATGCAGTCGGTCAAGCTGAACAAGCCGCAGGAAAATGCCGACAGCATGATCGAGGTCGGCCCCAACTCCAAGCGCAAGTATCTGGTGCAGCCGCCGGAAGGTTATCTGCAGCCGGCCGCGGGCACTGAAATTCCGAAATACAAGAAGAACGTCTTTCAGGTCTACAAGCCGGAGAAGCCGCAGGACAACATGCAGACGCCGACCGACCAGCCGAACTACATCAAGGATGAGTCCGGCAGCAGTTCGGATACGCCTTCGCAGTAAGGCTCTGCACCCGGGCACCGCGCCGCGGTGCGCTCTGCCGGTCTGGCTTTCCTTCAGAAACGCCGCCCCTCCGGGCGGCGTTTTTCATTGGCGCATCCTGCAATCACGGGGCGCAGCCTGTCATTATGCCCGGCTCGCCAGGCCCCGGCAGCAGGTCAAGGCCCCGGCAGCAGGTCAGTCCGTTCACATTACACAGAAGTTAGGTTTCCGGCCCAAGGCTGCCACAAACGGCCGCGATGCTTATCTGCAAATAACGCTGCCGACGCACCGCCCGCGGCGCCGCAGCAGCCCGCCCCGACCGGCGGCGCTTTCCGGCAGCCACAAGAGGCCGCCGGGCTGTGCCCCGCAGAAACGCTGCCAAGAAACAAGGTTAGGTTCGCCCGTGTTCCGACAAGGCCCGCGCCGCTCCGCTGTCGCTGCCCGCCGCTTGCCCGGCGCCCGTTTTGCCGGCGCCCGTT
>NZ_DAISHT010000167.1:4610-7540 GCF_036822375.1 Pseudoxanthobacter sp.
GCGCTTTCGCCGGCGCGGGCCGACAATGCCGGCGCGGCCGGCACCGGCGCGCCGCTGACGGCGCCGGACATCGCGCCCGCCCTGTCCACCTTCACGCTCGCCAACGGCCTTCAGGTGGTGGTCATTCCCGACCATCGCGCCCCGGTCGTGACCCACATGGTGTGGTACCGCGCCGGCGCGGCCGATGAACCGCCGGGGAAATCCGGCATTGCGCATTTCCTTGAACATCTGATGTTCAAGGGCACGAAAACCCACCCGACCGGCGAATTCAGCAAGACCGTGTCGGATATCGGCGGTGAAGAGAACGCCTTCACCACCAACGATTACACCGCTTATTACCAGCAGGTTTCGAAAGAAAACCTGCCGCTTATGATGCAGTTCGAAGCCGACCGGATGCAGAATCTGGTGCTGACCGATGCCGTGGTGGCCCCGGAAAAGCAGGTGGTGCTGCAGGAGCGCGCCCAGCGCATCGGTAACGACCCCGGTGCCGAACTGGGCGAGGCGATTTCCGCTGCGCTCTATGTGACCCATCCCTACGCCATCCCCGTCATCGGCTGGAAGCCGGAGATCGAGAAGCTGACCACGGCAGATGCGCTCGATTTCTACAACACCTACTACACCCCGAATAACGCGGTGCTTGTGGTGGCCGGCGATGTGAATGCCGACGAGGTGCGCGCCATGGCCGAAAACACATATGGCAAGGTGCCGCGCCGGGCCGAGCCCGGTGCGCGTGTCCGCCCTTCCGTGCCGGAGCTGTCCGCAGCCCGCACGGTCTCGCTGACTGACGAGCGGGTGGCCCAGCCGGTGGTGCAGCAGGCCTGGCTTGCGCCGAGCGCACGCACCGGCTCGCCCGCCGACGTGGCCGCGCTGACGGTGCTGGCCGAGGTGCTGGGCGGCGGCTCCACCAGCCGGCTCTACGACACGCTCGTGCGCAACGACGGCCCCGCCACCAGTGCCGGCGCGTGGTATCAGTCCGGCTCGCTCGACGAGGGCCGCTTCACGCTCTATGTCATGCCCCGCGACGGCATTACGCCCGAGGCCGCCGAACAGGCCATGGACCAGACGCTCGCCACCGTGCTCAAGACCGGCGTCACCGCCGCCGAGGTGGATCGCGCCCGCCGCAGCCTGATCGCCGACAGCATCTACACCCAGGACAGTCAGGCCGCTCTGGCGCGCCTGTTCGGCGCCGGGCTGGCGGTGGGCGAGGATGTGAAGAGCATCAGCACCTGGCCGGCCCGCATTGCCGCCGTCACGCCCGAGCAGGTCAACGACGTCGCCCGCCGCTATCTCGGCACCCCCGCCCCGGTGACCGGCCTGCTGCTGCCGGTGCCCGGCCACAAGGCCACCGGCCCGGCGCTGCCGCCCCGCCCGACCGACCAGCAAGGCTGATGAGCGCAATGATCCGTTTCGCTTCCCTCCGGCGCCCCGGCGGCGTCGCCATTGTCGCCCGCACCGTTCTTGCCCGCTGCACGGGGCGCATCGGCACCCTGGCGGCCACCACCTTCGTGGCCGCCACGCTCTATGGCCTGCCGGCCGAGGCCATGAAGATCGAGCCGGTCACCAGCCCCGGCGGCATCCGCGCCTGGCTGGTGGAAAACGAGGCCGTGCCGCTCGTCACCATGAACTTCGCCTTCACAGGCGGCGGTTCGGCGCAGGACCCCGCCGGCAAGGAAGGCCTCGCCAACCTACTTTCCACCATGCTCGACGAGGGGGCGGGAACGCTCGATTCCAGCGCGTTTCAGACCCAGCTCACCGAACTGGGCGTGAAGATGGGCTTTTCCGCCAGCAAGGACAATTTCGCCGGCCAGCTCACCACCCTGTCCGGCTACCGCGATCAGGCCTTCGACCTGCTGCGCGCGGCGCTGACCGAGCCGCGTTTCGACGACGAGCCGATCGGGCGCATGAAGAGCCAGATCATCGCCGGCATCCGCGACGACAACGAAGACCCCAACGCGGTTGCCGGGCGCATGTGGGCGGCCGCCGCTTTCCCCGACCACCCCTATGGCCGGCCGGGCGACGGCACGGCGGACAGCGTCGGCACCCTGACGCGCGCCGACCTGAAGACCTTCCGCAACCGCGTCTTCGCCCGCGACAATCTGGTGATTGCCGTGGTGGGGGCCATCGACGGCAAGACGCTCGGCCCGCTTCTGGACCAGACCTTCGGCGCCCTGCCCGACAAGGCCGACCTGACGCCGGTCGCCAACGTGACGCCGAAGACCGGTCTCAGCCTTGAAAAGGCGATGCCGGCAGCACAGACCATCATCCAGTTCGGCGGACCGGGCCTTTTGCGGGCGGACCCGGATTTCATCCCCGCCTATGTGATGAACCACATTCTCGGCGGCGGCACCTTCACGTCATGGCTGTTTGAGGAAGTGCGCGAAAAGCGCGGCCTGACCTATGGCATCGACACCTATCTTGCCGCCTATGACCATGCCGGCCTGTTCGTCGGCGGCACGGCGACCAAGCCGGAAAAGGCGGCCGAGGCGCTGAAGCTGATCCGCGAGCAGATCACCCGCATGGCCGCGCAGGGACCGACCGAAAAGGAACTGGCCGATGCCAAGCGCTTCCTGACCGGGTCCTATCCGCTGCGCTTCGACACCTCCGGCGGCATCTCCGGCCAGCTTCTGGGCATCCAGCTCGACAAGCTCGGCATCGACTACATCGATAAGCGCAACGATCTCGTCAACGCCGTCACCCTTGAGGACGTGCGCCGGGTGGCAAAGCGCATCCTCGATGCCGATGCGCTGACGGTGGTGGAAACCGGCGCGCTCGCCAAACAGGGCGGCTGACGCGGAGCCGGGCGGGATCGCCGCAGACGGGCAGTACGGGCCGGCAGCAAAAGCCGGCAGACGAGAAAAGGCCGGGCCGCCCGCAGGCAGCCCGGCCTTTTTTGTATTTCTCTTCTGTTATGCAGGTTTTGCTGTCACGTC
>NZ_DAISHT010000168.1:0-5141 GCF_036822375.1 Pseudoxanthobacter sp.
CGACGCTGAGCGTCTTGCGGCACTTGAAGCTGTCGAGCGATTGACTGGACACGGAAGTACAATCCCCTGTTTGGAAACCGGATCGGGCGATCGCGGCTCAGGCTGAACAGTGACGGCCGGGCATGGCCCTCAGCGGGCAGGTCCGGCCCCGGCGGACGGTCCGGCCCGCGGCGACCGCATCGGCGGCGCCAGACGGGCCCGGGCCAGCCTCCGGCATGGCAAGGCAGTGGCTTTTCATGATCGCCGGACCGCGGCTGCGGCCGGGCGGGAAAAGCAAAGCGGTGTGCGTGCTGCAACGGGAGAATTGCGCGCTGAGAAGGCCGCGCGCGGCCGGTCGGAAGCAAGGCGCCGGTTTCATCGGCCCCGGAACCGGCAAGCGGCCCCGCCAGACCGGCCGCCCCGCTGCAGGCGATCCTGCATTCGGACGGACGGGGCGGAACACCGCGCAGCACCGGGCCAGATGAGCGGGCCGGGCCTCTTGGCCGTCCTCGCTGATGGCACGCCTGTATGGCCACCGCGCCGAAGCGTCGTCGCGGGTTGGCCTGTTCATAACAAATCCCGTCGCGTCCGACCAGATCCACTCTGGAAGAGTTCGAGGCCGGAGCACTGAGGCGGAAGGTCGCTGCACGACAGCGGGCCATGATGCAGCAGACCCTGATGCGGCAGGCCGTGTTGCAGCAGGCCTTGCCAGCGGCCGGCGGGCAGCGGAAACTGCCCGGCGCGGGCCCGGGGACGGCTGCCGGGGGCTGCGTGCCGCTCCTGCTGCCTCGCCGTCGCGCCGCAAGCCGGCCCTGCCGCTCATGAGACCACCGCCGCCACTGCAACCATCGCTGCTGCAACCACCGCTGCTGAAACCGCCATCCCTGAAGCCGACACCGTGACCGACGCCGCGCGCTGCATTTCCGTCCCCTCCGCCGGCCCTGCGCCGCCGCAGCGGCTGCCGGCCGCCCGATTCGGGCGCTGCCGGGCGGTGCGGGCAGAAGGACGACTTATTCTTTTTCCAGACCGGAGAGTGGAATGCCGGACCGGCGGGGTCAATTGCGGGAAGCCGCGATTTGCGCGCCGCGCCGCGGCCGCGATGCGTGACCGGATGCCGCGCCCGCCGGCCGGAGCCGGGCGATGAGCCCGGCGGCGGGCCTCGTCGTCGCCGGGCTCTGCGCCGAACGCGGCGGCCGGCCGGTGCTGGAGGGGGTGGCCTTTCACGTCGGAGACGGCACTGCGCTGGCGGTCACCGGCGCCAACGGCACGGGAAAATCCACACTGCTGCGCGCCATCGCCGGTCTGGTGCGGCCGCAGGCCGGGGCGATCCGCTTCCGCGGCGCCGCCCTGCCGGCCGCCGCGCTGCACTATCTCGGCCACCGCGATGCCCTGAAGACGCCCCTGACGGTGGCCGCGAACCTGAATTTCTGGCTGCGCTGGCAGGCCCCGGCCACTGGCCGCGCCGCCCGGGCCGCCCGCCTCGACGAGGCCCTGACCCGCACCGGCCTCGGCACGCTGGCCGATCTGCCGGCCGGCCATCTTTCCGCCGGCCAGCGGCGTCGGCTGGCGCTGGCGCGCCTCATCGCCGTGCCGCGTCCGCTGTGGCTGCTGGACGAGCCGACGGCTTCGCTCGATGCGGAAGGCTGCGCCCTCGCCGGCCGGCTGATGGCCGCCCATCTCGCCGGCGGCGGCGTCATCGTGGCCGCCACTCACGATCCGCTGCCGGGCATCGCCTGCGCCCGGCTGCATCTGGAAAGCCCTGCCGACGATGCGTGATCTGGCCGGCCCCCTCGCCGCGCTCTACGGGCGCGACCTCGCCCTCGGTCTGCGCAGCGGCGGCGGCGCGCTGATCGGCGCGCTGTTCTTCCTGTGCGTGGTGGCGATGCTGCCCTTTGCCGCCGGGCCCGATCTGGCACTGATGGCGCGCATCGGCCCGGCCATCCTGTGGCTCGGCGCGCTGCTGGCGACCCTGATCGGGCTCGACCGGCTGTTTCAGGCCGACAGCGACGACGGCACGCTCGACCTGCTGCTCGCCGGCGAGGTGCCGCCCGCCCTCGTGGTGCTCGCCAAGGCGGCCGCGCACTGGACGGCGGGCGGGCTGCCGCTCATCGCCGTCGCCCCGCTGCTGGGGCTGATGCTGAACATGGCGCCGGGGGCCATTGCCACCACGGTCGCCGCCCTCGCCCTCGGCACCCCGGCGCTGACGCTGACCGGCACCATCGGCGCCGCGCTGGCCGCCGCCCTGCGGCGCGGCGGGCTGATCGTGCCGGTTCTTGTGCTGCCGCTGTCGGTGCCGGTGCTGGTCTTCGGCGTTGCCGCCAGCACCGGCACAGCCGGCACCGGCCCGTTCGCGGTGCTGGGCGGTCTCTTTCTGGCCACGCTGGCCGGCGCCCCGCTGGCCGCCGCCGCCGCCCTGAAGGCGGGCGAGGGTTAAGCGACCAGTCCCGCCACCTCCAGAATGAGGCGGACGTTGAGGATGACGATCAGCGCGGCGGTGATCGCCGCAAGGCCGGTCATCCACAGCGGCGCCACCAGATCGCCCATCTTGCGCCGGTCGGCCGTGAACATCACCAGCGGAATGACCGCAAAGGGCAGCTGCAGGCTGAGCACCACCTGACTGAGAATGAGCAGCTCCGCCGTGCCGCGCTCGCCATAGAGCAGCGTCACCACGATGGCCGGCACGATGGCGATGGCGCGGGTGACGAGACGGCGCACCCATGGCCGCAGGCGGATATTGAGGAACCCTTCCATCACGATCTGACCGGCGAGGGTGGCTGTCACGGTGGAATTGAGCCCGCAGCCAAGCAGGGCGACGGCAAACAGCGTCGGCGCGATCGCCGCCCCCAGCAGCGGCTCCAGCAGCGCATGGGCCTGCGCGAGGTCGGTCACGTCATATTGCCCGTGGGCGTTGAAGCTCGCCGCCGACAGCACCAGAATCGCGGCATTGACGAAGAACGCCACGCCGAGCGCCAGCGTGGAATCCCACGTGGCGAAGGTCACCGCCTCGCGGCGCTCGGCCGCCGTCTCGCCGAGGCGGCGGGTCATCAGCACCCCGGAATGCAGGTAGAGATTATGCGGCATCACCGTCGCCCCGATGATTCCGAGGGCGAGGTAGAGCATGCCGGGCTTTTCCACGAGATCGGCGGTCGGCGCAAAGCCGCGGATCACCGCGCCCCAGTCGGGATGGGCAAGGGCGATCTGCACGATGAAGCACAGCGCGATCACCCCCAGCATCGCCACCACGAAGGCCTCGACCCAACGGAAGCCGACCGTCTGCAGGAACAGGATCAGCGCCACATCCAGCGCCGTCAGCAGCACGCCGATTTCCAGCGGAATGCCGAACAGCAGGTTGAGGCCGATGGCCGTGCCGATGACCTCGGCCAGATCCGTGGCGCAGATCGCCAGTTCCGCCAGCAGCCACAGCATGTTTCCGACCGGCCGCGGAAAGGCATCGCGGCAGGCCTGCGCCAGATCGCGGTCGGTGGCCACGGCCATGCGTGCGCAGAGCGCCTGCAGCAGCATCGCCATCAGGCTGGACATCAGCACCACCGACAGCAGCGCCATGCCGAAGGCCGATCCGCCGGCAAGCGAGGTCGCCCAGTTGCCGGGGTCCATGTAGCCCACGGCCACCAGATAGCCCGGGCCCAGAAAGGCCATCGCCCGCCGCCACAGCGGCGCGCCGCGGCGCGCCCCGATGGTGCCGTGCACCTCCGACAAAGACTGCCCCTGCCGCGCCTGCCGCCACCCCGGGCCGGCGCCGTCCGCCGGCGTCATATCGTTCATCATGCTTACCCGCAGAAATCCGCCCGCAGAAACCCGCCGTCACCGTCCACGCTTCGCCCCGCACCGTCGGATGACAGCGGTGCCGCACCCGCCGCTTTTCCGCCGGTGGTGCGGCCGGCCCGCCCGTCCGCAGAGGACCGGCGACGGCAGACAATATCTAAATGCGACTTAATTGCAAACTAAACTGCTCCATAGTGGCTGTCGAGCCCCCGCGAAGCAAGGGCCGGTGCGGACCGGCGGCCTTTGCCGGAGCGGACAAAACGCCTAAGACTGGAAGCTGGCCCCGCGGTCCCGCGCGGGCCGGCCCGGTCCGCTGCCCAACCGTGCACCGCTCAACCGTCTGCGGCTCAACCGTCCGCCCTTCACCTGCGACTGCTGTCCATGGTCTTTGTCCGCCTTCTCAGCGCCGCCGGCGCACTGGCCAGTCCGGCCCGCTTTCAGGCCTTTGCCGGGCAGGTGCTGCCGTGGCTGTGGACGGCGGCCGCCGCCACGCTGGCCGCCGGGCTGTGGCTCTCGTTCCGCGCGCCGCCCGATTACCAGCAGGGCGAGACGGTCCGCATCATGTATGTGCACGTTCCGTGCGCCTGGCTGGGCATGGCCGCCTACGTGGCCATGGCGGTTTCGGCGCTCGGCACGCTGGTGTGGCGCCATCCGATGGCCGATGTCGCCGCCCGCGCCACCGCGCCGCTCGGCGCCGCCTTCACCCTTCTCGCCCTCGTCACCGGTTCGCTGTGGGGCAAGCCGATGTGGGGCACCTACTGGGTGTGGGATGCCCGCCTCACCTCCATGCTGGTACTGCTGCTGCTCTATCTGGGCCTGATGGCGCTGTGGGCGGCCTTTGAGGATCCCGCCCGCGCGGCGCGGCCGGCGGCCGTGCTGATCCTCGTCGGGGCCATCAACATTCCCGTCATCAAGTTTTCGGTGGACTGGTGGAACACCCTGCACCAGCCGGCCAGCCTGCTGCGCCGCGGCGGGCCGGCCATCGACCCGGCCATTCTTGTGCCGCTGCTGGTGATGGCGGCCGGCTTCACGCTGCTGTTCCTCGCCCTGCAGCTGATGGCGATGCGCAACGAGATCCTGCGCCGGCGCATCCGCGCTCTGTCGCTGCGCGTGGCGGCCCGGCCGGCGCGCGGCGTCGTCGCCAGCCCCGCACCCGGACCGCTGCCGTGAGCCCGCTTGCCGATCTCTTCACCCTCACCGCCCGCCATGCCGGCTTCGTCGTGGCGGCCTATGCGCTCACGGCCCTGACCGTTGGCGGCCTCGTGGTGCATCTCGTCGCCGGCCACCGGCGCCTTCGCGCCCGGCTGGCGGCGCTGGAGGCCCGCGCCGGGCGCGGAAAGCCGGCATCATGAGTCTGCCGCCCTCCGAACCGGCCCCGC
>NZ_DAISHT010000168.1:5241-7383 GCF_036822375.1 Pseudoxanthobacter sp.
CGGCATCTCTTGGCGCGGTGTCTCTTGGCGCGGTGCCCTGATGCTGCTGCCGCTTGCCGTCTTCTCGCTGCTGGCGGTGATGTTCTTCATCGGCATCGCCCGCAACGCCGATCCCTCGGTCGTGCCCTCGCCGCTCGTCGGCCGGCCGGCACCGCAGACCGTTCTGCCGCCGCTGCCGGGTCTTGAGGCCGGCGGGCAGCCGGTGCCCGGCTTTTCCACCGCAGCGCTGGCAGGGCAGGTGTCGCTGGTCAATGTGTGGGCGTCGTGGTGCGCGCCCTGCCGGCTGGAACACCCCGTGCTGACGGAGCTTGCCCGCGACCCGCGCCTCGTCGTCGCAGGCATCAGCTACAAGGACGTGCCGGCAAACGCCCTGCGCTTCCTCGGCAGCCTCGGCAATCCCTACGCCGCCGTCGGCCTCGACCGCGACGGCCGCGCGGCCATCGAATGGGGCGTCTACGGTGTGCCGGAAACCTATCTCATCGGCCGCGACGGCACGGTCCGCTTCAAGGTCATCGGCCCGCTGGATCGGAGCGCCCTCGCCGGCCCGTTCGGCACCGCCCTGCAGGCCGCGCTGGCCGAGCCGCCCCCGGCACGCTGAACGCGGTGCCGCCGGCCGCCCGCCCCCGCGGCGGGCGCGACCGGCAAGCCTGGCCGGCAAGGCAATCCTGTCCGGCAAGCGCGCGGCAAGCATCGGTGCCTAAGACAAGGGCCCGCCTGCTCACGCGTCCGTGCGCAACACGGACCGCCATGCGGCTTGCCAAGCCGCCCCGGCGGGATTTTTCTGGCAAAAGCCCGGACGGAGAGGGGGCGGCCGGTATGCCGCGCGGCCGCAAGGCGCAGCGCGCAGCGTATCAAACAAGCCTATTTATACTGATCCCGGCCCACGGAACACGGATTGCAGGCAATGACGCGGCAGCACGAGGAGCAGAGCAGGCGCAGGCGGCCCATGGCCGCAATGCCGTGCCGCGCACCCGTGCCGGCGGCAATCCGGCCCGTCGCACCGTTGCGGGCCGGCTGGCTGCTGGCGGGCAGCCTGCTGGCCGGCAGCCTGCTGGCGGCCTGGTCCGCACACGCCGGCGATGCCGCCGCGGCCACCGTCACGGCGCAGGCCAGCGAACATGCCTCCCTGCCCGCCCGCACGGTGGTGGAACTCTTCACCAGTCAGGCCTGCGCCGCCTGCCCGCCGGCCGATTCCGTCATCGGCCGCTATGCCGACGACCGCGAAATGGTCGTGCTCACCTTCCCGGTCGATTACTGGAACTATCTGGGCTGGGCCGACACCTTCGCCACCAAGGTCGGCGCCCAGCGCCAGTTCGCCTATGCCGACCGGCGCCGCGACCGGCAGGTCTATACCCCGCAGGTCATCATCGACGGCTCGCTGGTCAGCGGCGGCAACGAGCGCGAGATCGACCGCGACATCGTGCGCGCCGCCACCCGGCCGCTGCTGCTGCCGGTGGGCGTTTCGCTGCAGCTGGAGGAAGGCGTGCTGCGGATCCGCGTGGCCGCCACGCCAGGCCGGCAATATAACGCCACCATCTGGCTCGCTTCGCTCGACCCCGACGAATCGGTGACGGTGGGCGGCGGCGAGAACAGCGGCCGCACCCTGCATTACCGCAATATCGTGCGCGACCTGCGCGCCGTCGGCATCTGGAACGGCAGCGAGGTGCAGATCGACCTGCCGGCCGCCGCCCTTATCACCGGCCTGTCGATGCCGGCCGCCGTGCCCGGCAGCCCGCCCGCGCCGGGCACGCCCCCTTCGGCGCTGGCCCGCCACCGCTGGCGCTCGGCCGTGGTGGTGCAGGCGGATGCCGACAGCAAGCCGGGGGCGATCCTGGGGGCGAGCTGGGTGGAATACGATGTCAGCGCCAACTAGCCCGGGGCCGGGTTCCGCCCGGAGCGGCGCGGTCGGGTGCGGCGGCCTGCGTCGTCCCTTGTGAAGACCCGTGCGGGCGGTTAAGCCTCTCGCGGCAGGCCATGCCTGCGCCTGCCGGGCCCACACCAGCCGAGAGCCTCCAGAAGCGATGAGCCTGCTGCGCAATTTCGCGACCGTCGGCGGCGCGACCCTCTCAAGCCGCGTTCTCGGCTTTATCCGCGATTCCTTCATCGCCGCCGCCATCGGCGCCGGTCCGGTGGCCGAGGCCT
>NZ_DAISHT010000169.1:0-6506 GCF_036822375.1 Pseudoxanthobacter sp.
GGGCAACGCCGGGCAACGCCGGGCAACGCCGGGCAACGCCGGGCAACGCCGGGCAACGCCGGGCATGACAACCCGCATCATGCCGACCCGGATCAGGTCAACCCCGCCCCCGGCAACCCCGGCCATCGCGCGCCCGCTCCGCCTGCCCGAAGGCCCGCGCAGGGCGCCCGCCACCGTCCACCGGCATCACCTTCGCCAGCCTTGCGGCCTGCGGGCACAGCTACCGGGAGCGAACCGATGACCGGCGGCCGGGCGACAGAAGCCCGGGCGGCGCGTGAACCGCGCGCCCGCGCCTCCCGGCCGGCCTGTGGTCAGAACGGAATTTCGTCGTCGAGCTCACGAGAGAACGACTGGTCGCTGCCGCGTCCGCCGCCGATGCTGCCGCTGCCGCCCGACGACGCACGGCCCTCCGGGCGGCCGCCGCCATAATCGCCGCCGCGCTCGGGCGAACGCTCCATCGGCGAGGACCGGCCGAAATCGCTGCCGCCGGACCGCTCGAACGAGCCGCCGCCTTCGCCGCGGCCATCCAGCATCGTCAGCGCCGAGTTGAAGCCCTGCAGCACCACTTCGGTCGAATAACGCTTGGCGCCCTGCTGATCTTCCCATTCGCGGGTCTGAAGCTGGCCCTCAAGATAGACCTTCGAGCCCTTGCGCAAAAACTGCTCGGCAATCTTGCACAGGCCCTCGTTGAAGATCACCACGGTGTGCCATTCGGTCTTTTCCCGGCGCTCGCCGCTGTTGCGGTCGCGCCAGCTCTCCGAAGTCGCGATGCGCAGCCGGGCGACCGGACGGCCATCCTGCGTGCGGCGCACTTCCGGATCGGCGCCGAGATTGCCCACCAGAATGACCTTGTTGACGCTGCCGGCCATCTTCGCCTCCTTCGCCTCAAAGCGGGGGCCGGCACGCATCCCGCCGCGCCGGACCGATCCCGATTGCTGTTTCCAACGCCGTCGCCCGCCTGCCGCACAATCGCCGCCGGCGCAGGCCGGCGGCATCGCCCGTGTCACCCGACAGACCACACCCGGCAAATCACGCCCGGCAAACCACACCGGTTAAACCGGTCAGACCACACCGGGGGGATCCCCGGCCGGGCAGAACAGGCGGCCACGACACCCGCGGCACGCACCGGCGGCCATGGCACCCACGACCAAGACGTCCGCGACCCGGACGCCCGTGACCAAGACGCCCGCGACCAGGCCCCGGCGACCAGAACCCGGCGACCGTCACGCCACCCGGAGCCGGGGCGGCCCGCACCACGATGACACATTCCCCCGCCGGCGGCGAGATGCCTACACCAAGCCCTGTGCCGCTCCAACCCTGCACCGGGCCCGGCGGCCGCATCGTCCACGCCCGACGATCCGGCTTATCCACAACAGACCGCCATCCCGGCGCGGTCGTCTGCTACCGGAAAGCAGTATTGTTCCATCTTTGTTCCCGTGCAAGTGCGAAGCCGGCGTGATTTTCCCGCCTGCAGCCCCCGGACCGCCCGGCCGGCGACAGGTCTGCCGGCATCGCACCGGCCCGGCCAACTTGCAAAGCGGACAACAGCTTCGTAAATAAGGAATGTCTGCCGGGTTGCGGGCCGAATCTGAATTGGCAGCGCTGTGCCTTCCGCCGGGCCTGCCCGTCCGGCGCCGGCCGGGTGCTGCGTCATCGGATCGAAGCGACCGGATCGGAGCCGGATTTGCACGGGAACGCCCGCGTCAGGACCGGCACCGGATTTCGGGACCATCGCCAGCAGACCGGGGCACTGCGGCCGGTTCTGTCCGGCCTCCCGCGGGCGGCTGCCAAAAGCAGCCCGACGGGTCTGCGGCTCTCCCGGGCCGGCAGGTCTGCCGCTCCGGCCAGATGACCGCGCCCGTGCGGTGCCGGCACAAGACAGGACGGCGCGGCGCCTTGCGGCCCGCCCGGCCTCCATCAGGGTCCGTCCCGGACGAAGCCCGGCTGTTGCAGCCGCATTTGACCCGGACAGACCGCAGCGCCGGCTCTGCCGGCCCCAATTGCCTTTCCGGTCTGGCGCGCTTTCCGCCGGCCGGGGGCGGCAGCCGAGGGTGCAAAGGCTTCCCGATCCGGGCGCCGGCAACCTGCGGGCACCGCCCGGATCACCAACAATTTCCGGCTCTTTTCGGGCCGCCAGACGGGTTTGAGCGCAGTTTTCATGGTCCGGTTTGCCAGCTTCCGCAACGCCTCCAACGGGTCGGCCCCTGCCGGCGCCGCTGTGGCGGGGCGTGCTGCCGCCGGCCGGCCACGCGCCGCAGCCCGGCCCTGCCCCGCCTTTCATTTCCATACTCAAGCTGACGGCTCGTTCGGCGAGACCCTGTCGTGGCGCGTTGCGCCGACGCGGGTCGGCCGCAGCCGTGGAGAACGTCTTCAATGGCTAACAAGATGCTTATCGATGCCACCCACTCCGAGGAGACCAGGGTGGTCGTCGTCCGCGGTAATCGTGTCGAGGAATTCGATTTCGAATCCGCAAGCCGCAAGCCGCTGCGCGGCAACATCTATCTCGCAAAGGTAACCCGCGTCGAACCCTCGCTGCAGGCTGCCTTCGTCGATTACGGCGGAAACCGGCACGGTTTTCTTGCCTTCAACGAAATTCATCCGGACTATTACCAGATCCCGATGGCCGACCGGCAGGCCCTGCTCGATGCCGAGGCCGAGGCCGAGGCTGAGGAAGAGCGGGCTGCCGAGCGGGCGGCCCAGCGGGCCGAACGCGCCGCCGCAAAGGCGCGGAGCCGGGCGAAGGCCGAGGCTGCCTCCCCTGCCGGGGACGCGGTTGCCGGCGACGTGACCGAAGCCGGCGACGAGCACGGCGAGGACGACGCTGCTGAAACCGTCGTGTCCGTTGCCGCCGACGACAGCTTCGGGCACGAGGCCGACGGCCACGACGACGAGCACGGCGACGACGCCCCGGAAGAGGTCGTGGAATCGGTCGGTGCCGAGGATGCGATGGAAGAGGTGCCGGAGCGCCGCCCGCAGCGCTCGCGCCGCACCTACAAGATTCAGGAAGTGATCAAGCGCCGTCAGGTGCTGCTGGTGCAGGTCGTCAAGGAAGAGCGCGGCAACAAGGGTGCGGCGCTGACCACCTATCTGTCGCTCGCCGGCCGTTATTCGGTGCTGATGCCCAACACCGCCCGCGGGGGCGGCATTTCGCGCAAGATCACCTCGGCCCCGGATCGCAAGCGCCTGAAGAAGATCGCTACCGAGCTGGAAGTGCCGGAAGGGATGGGCGTGATCCTGCGCACCGCCGGTGCCAACCGCACCAAGGTGGAGGTGAAGCGCGACTTCGAATACCTGCTGCGGCTGTGGGAGAACGTGCGCGACCTGACGCTGCGCTCGTCCGCGCCGTCGCTGGTCTATGAGGAAGGCAGCCTCATCAAGCGCTCCATCCGCGACCTCTACAACAAGGATATCGACGAGGTTCTGGTCGGCGGCGACGATGGCTACCGCGAGGCCAAGGACTTCATGCGCATGCTCATGCCGAGCCATGCCAAGAACGTGAAGGCCTACAAGGACCCCTCGCCGCTGTTCACCCGGTTCGGCGTCGAGGCTCAGCTCGATGCGATGTTCTCGCCGCAGGTGACGCTGAAGTCCGGCGGCTACATCGTCATCAACCAGACCGAAGCGCTCGTCTCCATCGACGTGAACTCCGGCCGCTCCACCCGCGAGCACAACATCGAGGACACCGCCCTCCAGACCAATCTGGAGGCGTCCGATGAAGTCGCCCGCCAGCTCCGCCTGCGCGATCTTGCCGGTCTGATCGTGATCGACTTCATCGACATGGAGGAGAACAAGAACAACCGCGCGGTGGAACGGCGCCTGAAGGAGGCGCTGAAATCCGACCGGGCGCGCATTCAGGTCGGCCGCATCTCGCATTTCGGCCTGATGGAGATGTCGCGCCAGCGCATCCGCACCGGCGTGGTGGAAAGCTCCACCCAGCTGTGCCCGCACTGCTACGGCACCGGCGTCGTGCGCTCCACCGAATCGGTGGCGCTGCATGTGCTGCGCTCCATCGAAGAGGCGCTCATCAAGAATGCGGCGCACAATCTGAACGTGCGCACCCGCACCGCGGTGGCGCTCTACATCCTCAACCAGAAGCGCCGCCATCTGGCCGATATCGAAGCCCGGTTCGGCGTGCAGATCGCGCTTTCGGCCGATGAGACGCTGGGCAACCTGCACCATGTGATCGAGCGCGGCGAACTGGCGGTGCGCGATCCCAACGCCCCGCTGCCCCCGGCGCTGGCCGCCGCGGTGCATGTCGATTCGATCGAGCCGGAAATCGAGCCCGAGGACGAGGAAGAGACCGATATCGCCGAGGAGGCCGAGGAGCAGGCCGCCGCGCCGGCGGCCGCAGGCGAGGCCGGCGATGCCGGGCGCAAGCGCCGTCGCCGGCGTCGTCGCCGGCGTCCGGGCGAGACCGGTCCGGCCGATGGCCATGACGCCGATGGCCACGACAATGCCGCCGACGAGGCAGAGGCAGAAGCCGAGGCCGGCAGCGAGGACGCCGTCGCGGCGGAAGCCGGAGAACAGACCGACGAGGCCGGCGAGCCGGACACCGCTGCCGCCCCCGAGGCCGGCGAGGATGATGGCGGCGCAGGCCGTCGCCGTCGCGGCCGCCGCGGCGGTCGTCGCCGGCGCGAGGCGGAAACCGCCGCGCAGGGCGGCTCTGACGCCGACGTGAGCGAGACCGGCGAAGGTGACGAAGCGGCCGCCCTTGCGCTGCCGGCTCCCGAAGGCGAGCCGGCCGGGGCTGCCGCGCCGGCGCCGGAAACCGCGCCGGCTGAGGCCGGTGCCGATGCGGCCGGCGAGGCCGTTGCGGTGACGGACGAAGCCACGCCGCCCGCCTTCTCCGATGCCACAGCCGCCCCTGAGGCGGAGGGCAGCGCGGTTGCCGGAACGGAAGAACCGGCCGAAGCGGTGCCGGAGACGGCCGGTTTTGCCGCCGCTGAGACCGCTCCGTCGGAGCCTGAAGATCCGGCGATGTCCGGCGGCTTCGGGGAAACTGCCGGCTATGCGGAGACCGCCGTCATCGAGGCCCCCGCCGTTCCGGTTGTCCCGGACGAGGCGGCAGCCCCTGAAGAGGCGGCTTCGCACGACGCGCCCGCGCCTGAGGAAAATGCGGCGAGCGCTGCCGAAGCGCCCCCTGCGGACGAACCGGCTTTCGGGGAGGACGCGGCCGACGATGACGCCGGCGAGGACGATGACGGCCGGCCGAAGCGCACCGGCTGGTGGCAGCGCCGCGGCTTCCTCTGATCCGGGACCGGGTCTCTGATTCAGGGCCGGCCCGACCGGCCCGCAAGACGATCCTGACGCCCCCGATGCATCGCGCATCGGGGGCGTTTTCATATCCGGCCCGTTTTCAGGGGCCGCGCTGCCGCCCGGCAGTTCCCCCTGAGCGAAACGGGCGCCAACCGAAATTTAACCGTTGCGGAACACAACTAGAACGAATACCCTGCTGTTCACGATTTGTCCGCACCTGTTTGATTCTGCGCCGCAAAGCGCGGTTGTCACGCCCGGTGGGGAAGGCAGCACGAGAGGGGCCGATGCTTACGCGCAAGCAATATGAACTGCTGATGTTCATTCATGAGCGCCTTCAGGAGAGCGGCGTGCCCCCGTCGTTCGAAGAGATGAAGGATGCGCTGGATCTGCGATCGAAGTCCGGCATCCATCGCCTGATCACCGCCCTTGAGGAGCGCGGCTTCGTGCGCCGGCTGCCCAACCGTGCCCGTGCTCTGGAGGTGTTGCGCCTGCCGGATTCGGTCTCCCCCGGCGCGGCTGCGGCGCGGGCGCGCGGGCCGGTTTCCGGTGTCATCGAAGGCGGCCGCTCGCGCGCTGCCGAGGCCCCGCCCGGGCCGGTGCCGGCCGCGATCGACGCCACGGTGACGCCGGTGCCCGTCATGGGCCGCATCGCCGCCGGTGTTCCGATTGAGGCGATCCAGACCTACAGCCGCACCATTCCCGTGCCCGCCGACATGCTGCCCGGCGGCGATCACTTCGCTCTCGACGTGCGCGGCGATTCGATGGTGGACGCCGGCATCCATGACGGCGACACCGTCGTCATCCGCCGCTGCGACACCGCCGACACCGGCGACATCGTGGTGGCGCTGGTCGACGGCGAGGAAGCGACCCTGAAGCGCCTGCGCCGCAAAGGCGCATCCGTGGCGCTGGAGGCCGCCAACCCGGCCTATGAGACGCGCATCTTCGGGCCCGACCGCGTGCGGATTCAGGGCCGCCTCGTCGCCCTGATGCGTCGCTACTGAGCCGGAGCGCCGGGCAGCGACATCTGCGCGGGGTGCGGGGCCATGAGGCCCGATGAACCACGGGCATGGAGCATCGGGCGGGCACCGGTGCCGGGTGCTGCGCGATGAACAGGGCACGGAGCGCAGCCGGGCGCTGGCATATGGCCGCGGCGGGCAAGGCGATGGCGCAGGCGCCGTGCCCGTGCGTGAGCCCTGACCCGACGAGGCTTCCGCCCTTTGCCGTTGCCCCCCTGTGGCGCTGCCCCACTC
>NZ_DAISHT010000169.1:6606-7328 GCF_036822375.1 Pseudoxanthobacter sp.
CTGCGGAGGCCGGTTCCTGCGGAGACCCGTTCCGGCAAGGGCCGGTTCCCCCAGAGGCCGGATCCCCCAAGTGCCAGTTCCCGCAGTGCCATGCCCCGGCGCGAGCCCCGACCCGACGAGGCCTCTGCCGTTGCGCCTGTGGCGCTGCCCCACTCCTGCGGAGGCCGGTTCCTGCGGAGACCCGTTCCGGCAAGGGCCGGTTCCCCCAGATGCCGGTTGCCGCAGAGGCCCTGACGATCAGATGGGCTGACGGGCGGGCGATCACGCGGGCGGGCGAACGGGCAACTCCGGCCGGATGGCTTTTTTTTGCGGCGCTGTGTTTCGCAGCGAGCGGGCGGCGAGCCGTATTCCCCGGGCGCTCCCGGAGCGGGGTTCCCGACGCAGGGTTCCCGACGTGGACTTGCGCTGACAGGGTATCGCCGGGGCATCTCTGCCTCCGCAGGGCATCCTGCGTCTGCGGGCATCCCCGCCGCCGCGATATCTTGGGGCACCGGCACGAGCGGCAACGCCGGCGGCAGCGGCGTTCGGTTTGCCGCGCCTCGGCCGGCCGCCGCGCTCCGTTGCCGGCCCTCCTCATCGGCCGCCGGCCATCGCCACCGCATCCGCCGGCTGCCGGTGCCGTCGGACCGGCATCGCAGCGGCGTCTGCCGGCCCTGTCAGAGCTCCGTCCCTGTCCGACGTCCATCCCTGCAAGACCTGCGCCCCTGTCAGACTTCCTTGAG
>NZ_DAISHT010000170.1:0-7312 GCF_036822375.1 Pseudoxanthobacter sp.
AGGTGCGCGGCCGCGACGTGGCGATGATCTTTCAGGAGCCGATGACCTCGCTCAATCCGGTGATGAGCATTGGCGCGCAGCTTGAGGAGGCGATCCGCACCCATCAGGGCAGCGCCGATGCCGCCGCGCGGGCGCGCGACATGCTGGACGCGGTGCGCATCACCGATCCCGCGCGCCGGCTGAAGCAGTTTCCCCACGAGCTTTCCGGCGGCATGCGCCAGCGCGTGATGATCGCCATGGCGCTGTCGTGCCGGCCGAAGGTGCTGATCGCCGACGAGCCGACCACGGCCCTCGACGTGACGGTGCAGGCCCAGATCCTGACGCTGATGCGCGAGCTGAAGGGCACGTTCGGCACCTCCATCATTCTCATCACCCACGACATGGGCGTGGTCGCCGAAATGGCCGACCGCGTGGCGGTGATGCAGGCCGGCCGCATCGTCGAGGCGGCCGGCGCGGTGCCGCTGTTCACCGCGCCGCGGCAGGCCTATACCCGCGCGCTGCTGGCCGCGGTGCCGCGCCTCGGCGCCCGCAGCGGCACCGACGGCCCGCCGCGCGTCACGGCCGCCGCGCCCGCCCCCCGGCCGACGGGGGAAAGCCCGGTGCTGTTCGTCCGCGATCTCAGCGTGCGCTACGGCGCCGCGAAGGGCTGGTTCGGCCGGGCTGCCGCGGGCGGGCCGCCGGCGGTGGAAGGGGTTTCCATCGCGCTGTTTCCCGGCCGCACGCTGGGTCTGGTGGGCGAGAGCGGGTCGGGCAAGTCCACCACCGGCAAGGCGGTGCTGGGGCTGATCCCGTTCGGCGGCGACGTGGTGATCGACGGCGAATCCGTCTCCGGGCTCGGCCGCCGCCAGCCGCAGACGCTGCGGCGCAAGGCGCAGATGATCTTTCAGGACCCCTACGCCTCCCTCGATCCGCGCATGTCGGTGGGCGCGGCCATTGCCGAGCCGCTGGTCATCCACCGCATCGGCAGCGCGGCGCAGCGCCGCGAGCGCGTGGCGGACCTGCTGGCCCGCGTCGGCCTTTCGCCCGATCACGCCAGCCGCTATCCGCACGAGTTCTCCGGCGGCCAGCGCCAGCGCATCTGCATCGCCCGCGCCCTTGCGCTGGAACCGAAGCTGATCGTGGCCGACGAGAGCGTGGCCGCCCTCGATGTGTCGGTGCGCGCCCGGGTGCTGGACCTGATGCTGGAACTGCAGGAAACGATGGGCCTCGCCTATCTCTTCATCTCCCACGACATGGCCGTGGTGGAGCGCATGAGCCATGACGTGGCGGTGATGCGCGGCGGGCGCATCGTGGAGGCCGGCAGCCGCCGCGCAGTGTTCGAAACCCCGAAGGAAGCCTACACGCGCGACCTGATGGCCGCAGTGCCGCTGCCCGACCCCACCCGCCGGCGCCCGGCCGCCTGAGGCCGGGCCCCTCAGACCACGGCCGCCCGGCCGCCTGAGGCCGGGCTCTCAGACCACCGCATCCGGCCCGGCGGTCAGCCGCCCGGCCCAGGCCGGCACGGTCTCGCTCGCCGGGCCGTAGAAGCGCTCGTCGAAATAGCCGGCATTGTCGGACGGGTCGAGATTGAGCTCGCAGGTGCGGATGCCGAGCTGACGGGCTGCCGCCACGAAGCCCGCCGCCGGATAGACCGAGCCGGACGTGCCGATGGCCACGAACAGGTCCGCCTCCTCAAGGGCATCGTGGATCTCGTGCATGTAGAGCGGCATCTCGCCGAACCACACCACATGGGGCCGCAGGGTGCCGGCGGCCCGGCAGGCCGGGCAGACATCGTCGCCCCCGATATCGTCCTGCCAGGGCGAGGCCGCGCCACACTGCAGGCAGCGCGCCCGCAGCAGTTCGCCATGCATATGCACAACGTTGTGCGAACCGGCGCGCTCGTGCAGGTCGTCGATGTTCTGGGTGCACAGGAAGAGCGAGCCGCCCCGGCGCTCCAGCGCCGCCTCCAGCCGCGCAAGGGCGAAATGAGCGGCGTTGGGGCTCGCCGCCCGCGTGTTGCGGCGCCGGGCGTTGTAAAAGGCCTGCACCAGATCGGGGTCGGCGGCAAAGCCCTCGGGGGTGGCGAGCTTCATCGGATCGAACCGCGCCCACACCCCGTCGGTATCGCGAAAGGTGCCAAGACCGCTTTCGGCCGAACACCCGGCCCCCGTCAGCACGAACAGGTTCATCGTCCGTCACCCCCAGCGCCTCTGCCATCCCGGCGCTTCTGCCATCCCGGTACCGCGGTCATCGCGGTGCCGCGCCGCAGACCATACACCATCGCCCCGCTCAGCGCGGCGCGGTGCCCGGCTGCACCGTGACGGTGGCCGACAGGCCGGCGGCAAGAAGCACATCCTCCGGCACCGGGTCCAGCGCGATGCGCACCGGAATGCGCTGGGCCAGCCGGATCCACTGGAAATTCGGGTCGACCTTTGCCAGAAGCGCGCCGCCGATCGCCGCCGGATTGGCGATGGCATGGCTGACGCCCTGCACCGTGCCCGGCAGCGTCACGCCGCCGGCCATCAGCCGCACACCGGCCCGGTCGCCGTTGCGGATGGCGGGCAGCTTGGTTTCCATGAAATAGGCCGCGACATAGAAGGAGTCGCTGTCCACCAGCGCCATCACGCCCTGCCCGCGGGCCGCGAAATCGCCGACGGTGGCGGTGAGGTTGGTCACATAGCCGTTGACGGAGGCCCGCACGGTGCTGCGCTCCAGATTGAAGGCCGCCAGATCGCGTTCGGCCTGCGCCAGCTGCAGCGCGGCGGCCGCCTCCGCCGCCCGGCTGCGGGTGGTCTCGACCGCCTGCCGCGAGATCGCGTTCGGATCCTGCGCCATCAGGTCGGCATCGCGCTGCGCGTCGTTGGCCGCCAGCTTCAGCGCCGCCGCACTGTCGGCCACGCGCGCCTCGGCCTGCGACAGCGCCAGCTCAAAACGCCGCGGATCGATGACGAACAGCACATCGCCCTTCTTCACCCGCTGATTGTCGACAACGGGGATCCCGGTCACCAGACCGGCCACGTCGGGGGCGACATCCACCACATTGGCCTGCACCAGCGCATCGCGGGTCCACGGCGACAGGGTGTAGAACACCCACAATTTCCAGCCGACGACGATGGCCGCCAGCGTGACGGCGAGTGTGAGCGCCGGACGCGCAATCTTCCCGATCATCGCCATGCCTGCCCCCCGCCCAGCACGGCCGCGCCGGTCACGATCACATAAAGCGCCAGATTGAACAGCGACCGGTGCCAGACATAGCGATAGAGCCCGAAGCGCCCCATCGCCCAGCGCGCCAGCACATAGGGCGGCAGGCCGGCAAGGGCCCAGAAAAAGCCGGGCGGCAGGTAGAACCCGAAGAACGACAGGGTGTGGAACAGGGGCAGGCTCGGTGTGTCCATACTCAGGTCCGGCAAGACTCGTGTTTGCGGAAAATGGAACGCGCGTTTGCGAAAAGCGACCCTCACGTTCGGGAAAAGCGCCGTTCGAGGAACGGCCGGTCGATGTCGAAGCGGTCGTCGATGAAGCGCAGGCCGGCCGCCGCCGACAACAGGCGGGCGCGGGCCGCCGGCTGCGGCGGCAGCGGCTGGCCGGCAAAGGCGCTGCGCAGCCCGGAGACCGCCGCCCGCGCCTCTGAAAGCGCGGCGTCGACATCGCGGCCGGGATCGGCCAGCGAGGCCAGAGCCGCAGCAAAGGCCTCCAGCCCCTTGCCGAGCGCGGCAGCGACCGCCGGCGGCATCGCAGGATCGCGGGCGAGACCGGCAAGGCGGCCCAGCTCGCGCGCCGCCGACGCCGCACCGAGGGTGCCGCGCAGAAAATCATCGTCGCCGGGCCGGCCGGTGGCAAGCCGCGGCAGCAGCGCCATCAGCAGCGCCAGCACCTCGCGCGCGGCCGCCCGCGACGGCTGCTGCCCGCGCGCCGCCGCCGGCAGGATGCGCGTCATCACCACATGCCAGCTTTCTCCGCGGGCTGCCTGCGATGTCACGGGAAACAATGCCAGCACCGCCATGCACACGATCATGCCGACGATCATCGCCGCGGCGGAATTGACGAACGCCGTCTCGTCCGGCACCACCGAATTGCCGATGGTGATCTGCGCCATGAAGAAAATGCCGAACGCGAAGCCCGCCGCGGAGAGGGCCGGCGTGCCGGCCATCAGCGCCGCCACCACCAGCACCGGCATGAGGGCGAGGGCAAGGGCCGTGAAATCGGCCGCGAGCGGCAGCACCACAATCATCGTGCCATAGGCCGCGGCGATGCCGAGGTTCATCCACACCAGATAGGTGTACGCCTTCGGCAGCGGGTTATCCTGATTGACGGTGGAGAACAGCAGGATCGTCGCACCGGAAATCGCGGCCATGCCCATGTCCCACCCTGTCGCCATCCAGAACGCGGCGATAAGGACGAGGGCGAGGGCGGCGCGCAGGCCGATCAGTCCCGCCTCGCGCAGCGTCTGCCGCGCCAGCGCCGGGCCCGCGCCGCCGCGCCCGGCGGCGGCCGGTGCCGCGGGGCCCCGCCCGGTGCGCAGGCCCGTTGCCTCGGTCACCATCACCACCGACAGGGCATGCAGCAGATCGCCCGCCCGGCTGACCACCAGAAGGGCGTTGGCAAGCGGCCCGAACGGCACCGTGCCCGCCAGGGCGTTGAGGTCGGCCGCGGCGGCTCTGAGGTCGGCCCGCGCCGCCGCAAGCTGCCGGCGCACGGCCGCCGGATTGCCCAGCACCGTCGGATCGGCCGCAATGGCCTCCAGCATCCGCCGCGTCGCCTCCAGCACCGGGTCCATCCGCTGCCGGATGGCGGCGGTATCGTCGCGGCGAAAGTCCTCCAGCCGGAAGAACAGCCCGCGGCCGATGGACAGCACCGTCAGAAACTCGCGCACCACCCGGCGCAGGCTCCGGTCGTCGGCATGCATCTCCGGCGCTTCGAACAGCGTATAGGAGCGCAGGGCATCGAACTGGGTGACGGCACTCACCATGCGCCCCCGCAGGGCGACGAAGGTTGCCGGCGGCACCGAGGGCTGCAGCGCCAGCGCACAATAGCCGGCAAGGCCGGAAAAGACGGTCGCCAGAGACTCGCGCAGCGCATCGCCGGCATAGCGCGGCATCACCAGCGCACCGGCCGCCGTGCTGCAGGCAATGCCGATCAGGATTTCGCTCACCCGGTCGCCCGCGATCCACCACGCCGCCAGCGGATCGGCCGAGCCCTCGAACGAAATCAGCAGCGCGGTATAGGCGCCCAGCACCGCGCCATAGGACGCGAAATTGCGCAGACGCGCCGCGATAAAGAAGCACAGTCCGACAAAGACCGCTGTGGCCGCCACCAGCAGCGCCGGCGCCTGCGAGAACAGCCCCACCAGAATAAGCCCGGTGGTGCCGCCGCACACCGTGCCGATCGTGCGCCACACGCTTTTTGCCACCACCGCGCCGACGGTCGCCTGCGACAGCAGAAAGACCGTGATGGTGGCCCACTGCGGCTCGCGCAGTTCCAGCGCATAGGCGATGGCCAGCGCCAGCAGGGCAGACGCCGTCGTGCGCAGCGCGAACACCACGTTGCGCCAGCCGGTGTCGACCGGCAGGGCGAAGAGGCGCGCCCGGCGCTGTGCCTGTGCCGGTTCCATCCCTGCGTTTCTCCCCCTCTGCCCGGCCGCGGCCTGCGGCCCGCCCCGGATGTCTGCCACCGCTGCGGAGATCGCCGTCTCCCGCAGACCCTCCACTTGTACACGCAGACCCCGCACCGGGAAAACCGCCGCGGCGGCACCGAATCACTTGACCCGCCCTGCGGAAAGGCGGCCCCATGAGCGGTGCACATGGTGTCCCGCGGCGCATCCGGCGTCCGGGATGAAACGGGAATGGGGAAGGACCGTTCAGACGGCCCGAAGCCCCAACCGCCCCCGCGACTGTGAGCGGCGAGCGACCTTCAGACCCGCGTCACTGGACGCCCCTTCCGGGGCGGCCGGGAAGACAGAAGGTTCGTGACGACCCGCAAGTCAGGAGACCGGCCCTGTGCCTGTTCCAACCCCGGCCGTCGGGTGAGACGGCGGAGGAGATCGTCATGCATATTGAACCGGGCCTCGTGGCCGACGGAAAGATCTGGCTTAGCTATGTCACGGCGCTTGGCGCCGGCGGCTGTGCGCTGAAGCTTGCGGCCGATACCGTGCGTGAGCGCGGCCTCGTTTCGCTGGCCGCGCGCAGCGTCGTCGCCACCGCGCTGGTATTCTCGTTCTTCGAGGTGCTGCCGCATTATCCGGTCGGCGTTTCCGAGGTGCATCTTATCCTCGGCTCCACGCTGTTCCTGATCTTCGGTGCCGCGCCGGCCGCCATCGGCCTTGCGGCAGGGCTGGCCATTCAGGGCCTGTTCTTCGCCCCCTTCGACCTGCCGCAGTACGGCATGAACGTCACCACGCTGCTGGTGCCGCTGTTCGGCCTCAAGGCGCTGGCCCGCCACGTCATCGCGCCCCATACGCCCTATGTGGACCTGAAATACCGGCAGGCGCTGGCACTCTCCACCGCCTATCAGGCCGGCATCGTGGCGTGGGTGGCGTTCTGGGCGTTCTACGGTCAGGGTTTCACCGCCGCCAACGCCGCCTCGATCGCCTCGTTCGGCGGGGCCTACATGCTGGTGATCGTCATCGAGCCGCTGGTCGATCTGGCCGTGCTGGCCGCCGCCAAGCTGCTGTGGAGCCTGAAGGGCAGCTTCTTCTTCGAGAAGCGGCTGTTCGAGGCCGCCTGAGCGGCCGCGGCCCGGCGGCACGGTGCGCCGGCCTGTCCCATCGCGGGAAGGGACAGGAGCCGGCCCCGGCCGGGCCGCAACACCGGCGACGCGCAACCCGCGTCGCCGGCCGGTCTTCAGACCCTTTCAGTCCTTCCCCTCTCGGGCCGGACTGTCTTCAGCCCGCCAGTCCTCAGCCCGCCAGTCCGTCGTCGTCGTCATCGTCGAGATGGACGTGGTCCATGCGCTTCCAGAACAGCACCGTGTCGCACGGCTCGCCATCGGGAAACAGCGCATAGCCCGGAATGCTGCCGACCTCGCGCCAGCCAAGCCGGCGATAGAGCCGCTCTGCCGGGCTGCCGATGGCGGTATCGAGGGTGAGCAGCGTGCGGCCGTGCAGGCCGGCTTCCACCTCGCAGCGGCGCATCAGCGCTTCGCCCACGCCGCGGCCGCGCGCCGAGCGGCGCACCAGCAGCTTCGTCACCTCCGCCCGGTGCATCTGGTTCGGCGGCATGCCCAGCACGAGCTGAACGCAGCCGACCGAAACGCCGTCCTCCAGCGCCACGATCAGCATGCGGTCGCCGCGCGCCACCTCGTCGATGACGCGGATCCAGAACGGCACCGCGCTCCA
>NZ_DAISHT010000171.1:0-3648 GCF_036822375.1 Pseudoxanthobacter sp.
CGGATAATCACGCTCCACGGAAAGGTGGGAGCACGACGCCGCATGGTGGGGGGATGCAAGTGGACTTGCAGGCGTCACCCGTCGCGAAAAGGGCGTTGTGTCTCGCCCCGATCGCGAGGGCGCATCGGTGAATGTCGGGAAAACGTCGGCACGGGCCTGATTTGAATCACCGGCCTGCCGCAGATGATCGCGAGGCCGGGCGGCTCTCGGGAAGAGAGCCGGTCAGCCGGTCACCTTTTTCACAAATTGCGATTTGAGGCCGATCTGGCCGATGCCCGGCACCTTGCAGTCGATGTCATGGTCGCCGTCGACCAGACGGATGCCGCGGATCTTTGTGCCGACCTTGATGACGTTCGAGGACCCTTTGAGCTTCAGGTCCTTGATGACCGTCACGGTATCGCCGTCGCTCAGCAGATTGCCGACGCTGTCGCGGACCGCGGCTGTTTCTTCGGCCGATGGCGCGGCTGACCATTCATGGCCGCATTCCGGGCAGGTGATCAGGCCGTCGAGCTGATAGCAGAACGGAGAGGCGCATTTCGGGCAGGGAGGAAGGGTCTCTGTCATGGCGGCGACTATAGGTTGGTTGCGCCGTTCCGGCCAGTCCCTGCGGACATAATCGTGCCGGGCACGTCCGGCAGGCGATTTCGGGTGTATCGGCCGGCGTCGCGGGTTGCGGGAGGCTGTTCGGGCGAAGCGGAAGAACAGGCTTTCGTATCGTGCGCAGATCGGCCGCGACCGGCCGAGATGAAGCCGGAGGAGCGCGGTGCCGACCGATGCTGTTTGCGGTGGGGTTCGGGACGGTGCGCGATATCCGGCGGGAAAAGCCGGGACGGTGTTGAGGGGATCGGCGCGCCGGGCGCCGGGCGTTGCAGCGCGCGGGACGCTCCGGCGGCGGCCCGGGATTGCGCGGTGCGCCCGCGGTGCCGGTGTGCGTGACGTGGCGTAAGGTCCATGCTGGGCCGCCTGCCCGGAGACGACCTGCTGCGCTGTCGCGCCATGGCGCGCGGGCGCCTGTGACGGGCAATCACCCGCGCAGCTGCGGCATCGCGCACGATGGCCGGCCGGCAGCGCAACCGGACGGGGCGCGCCGGCGCTCCGGCCGGCGCCGGGGATGATCGCGACGCTGCTAGACCACGGTTTCAAGACGCTGCCGGCAGGTGGCGAGGACCTCTTCCGGCGGGCGGCGCCACCAGTCGAGCACGGAGAAGATCTCGGTTTCCACGAAGCCGCCGAAGCCTGCGGCTTCGACCTGTGAGCGGATTGCCCGGATGTCGATGACGCCGTCTCCCATCATCGCGCGGTCGTTCAGCATGTCGCGGGTCGGGCGGCGCCAGTCGCAGACGTGGAAGGCCAGCAGGCGCCGTTCCGCTCCTGCGCGCGCAATGCCCTCAGCCAGCAGCGGATCCCACCACACATGATAGACGTCGACCGCGACGCCCAGAACCGGCGGGCCGGCGGGGGCCGGCTCCAGCGCGGCGCAGAGGTCGAGCGCCTGCGCCAGCGTGTTGAGGCAGGCGCGGTCGGCGGCATACATCGGATGCAGCGGCTCCAGCGCCAGCCGCACGCCGCACGCGCGGGCCTGTTCGGCAAGGATGGCGATGCCCTCCCGCACCTGTGCGCGCGCGGCGGCGAGGTCACGGCTGTCGCCGGGCAGGCCGCCGACGACGAGAATGAAGGCTGTGGCCCCCAGTTCGGCTGCCGCCTCGATGGCGCGGCGGTTCGTTTCCAGACCGGCGGCGAAATCGGCGGCGGTGGCTGCCGGAATGTCGGCCGAGCGGCAATAGCCGGAGACCGATAGTCCGGCCGCGCGGATGTGCCGGGCGAGGCGGGCGACATCCCGCCCTTCGATTTCACGCCGCCAGGGGGCAATGGCGCCGAAGCCGGCGCGCGCTACCGCTTCGACGGTGTCCTCCAGCGGTGCGCGGAAGCCGAGCGTGGCTGTGTTGACGGAGCACAGTGAGGCGTCGAGCCGGCGCATCACGGTTCTCCCGAAAGGCCGTGGAGGGCCAGCAGTGTCTTCATGCGGTGAAGCGCCAGATCGGGGTCGGCCAGCAGGCCGGCCTGATCGGCGAGGCGGAAGACCTCGGCAAAATAGCCGATGCTGCGCTGGGCCTGCGCCCCGGCCAGCATGGTGAAATGCGGCTGGAAGCCGTTCAGCCACGCCAGAAACACCACGCCGGTCTTGTAGGCATAGGTGGGGGCACGGAAAATGGTGCGCGACAGCGGCACGGTCGGCGCGAGGATGCGGTCGAAGGCCGCCTCGTCGCCGCGGGCAAGGGCGGAAAGAGCGAGCGAGGCCGCCGGGGCGATGCTGTCGAAAATGCCGAGCAGGGCATGGGAAAAGCCCTGCTCATCGCCGCGGATCAGCGCCGGATAGTTGAAGTCGTCGCCGGTATACATCTTCACGCCCGCCGGCAGCCGGCGGCGCAGGGCGATCTCGGCCCCGGCGTCGAGCAGCGATATCTTGATGCCGTCGACCTTGCCGGCATGGGCGGCGATGAGGCCGGTCACCGTTTCCAGCGCAGCGCTGAAATGCGACGTGCCCCAGTAGCCGGCAAGCTGCGGGTCGAAGGCCTCGCCCAGCCAGTGCAGAATGACGGGCCGGTCGGCTTCCGCCAGAACGCGGGCATAGACGGCCTCATAATCGGCCGGCCCCTTTGCCACGCGGGCCAGCGCGCGGCTCGCCATGAGGATGACGCCGCTGCCGAGTTTCTGCACGGCGTGAAGCTGCTCCAGATAGGCGGCGGCGACGGCATCGGGCGAGGTGATCGTCTCCGGCTGCACATGGTCGGTGCCGACGCCGGAAAAGATGCGGGTCTGTGGCCGGTCGGCGAGTGCGGCAACCGTCTCTCCGATCAGCTCCAGCGCCTGCGGCCATGTCAGGCCCATGCCGCGCTGGGCGGTATCCATGGCCTCGGCGATATCGAGGCCGAGCCCGGCCAGATGGCGGCGATAGCCCAGCGTGGCGCCGAAGTCGATGGCCACGCCGCAGGCCGGTTCCGCGGTTTTCAGCGGATCGGCAACCACATGGGCGGCGGAAAAGGCGATGCGGCTGAAGGGGGCGGCGGGCGCCGCCGCCGGCAGGGGCTCGCCGGTGAGCCGGTAGGGCACCAGACGGCCGTCGGATGCCGGCAGGACGAGGGTTCGCCCATGCCCGGAAAGCGGCTTGTTCATGGGAATTTCCTGTCAGAAGCGGGGGATGGTCAGGCCGCCGTCGGCGGCGATGCTCTGGCCGGTGGCGAAGGCGAAATGGCCCTCCGCCAGGGCGAGAACGATGGCGGCGATATCGTGCGGGGTGCCGAGGCGCGGCAGCGGCGTCAGCCCTTCGGCCACACGGCGGGCATAGTCGGCGCTCACCTTCGCCGTCATCGGCGTCTCGATCAGGCCGGGGCGCACGTCGTAGGAGCCGATGCCGTCGGCGGCGAGGCGCACGGCAAACAGCTTTGCGGCCATCGCCAGCCCGGCCTTGGAGATGCAATATTCGCCGCGCGCCACCGAAACCGCCGTGGCATTCGACGACGACACGGTGACGATGCTGCGGTGCTGCCCCGGCACGGGCGGCCGGGCGACCAGCCGGCGCGCGAAGGCCTGCGTCAGGAAGAAGGTGCCGCGGGTGTTGACGGCGAGGCAGCGGTCGAAGCTCTCCGG
>NZ_DAISHT010000171.1:3748-7142 GCF_036822375.1 Pseudoxanthobacter sp.
TCACCGTGACCATCACTGTGACCGTCACCGCCGAGGTCGTTGAGGGCCACCGCCCAGCCGGCGCCGGCCAGCGCCACCGCCACCGCCCGCCCGATGCCGCCGCCGG
Organism: Pseudoxanthobacter sp.; assembly: GCF_036822375.1. Taxonomy (NCBI): domain Bacteria; kingdom Pseudomonadati; phylum Pseudomonadota; class Alphaproteobacteria; order Hyphomicrobiales; family Segnochrobactraceae; genus Pseudoxanthobacter; species Pseudoxanthobacter sp. The sequence goes on from NZ_DAISHT010000171.1 coordinate 3,855, forward strand.
CACCGGTGACGAGAGCCGCTTTTTCCGGGGCGCTCATGCCGCGACCCCGTTCTTCAGCAGGTCGCGGGCGATGATGGTGCGCTGGATCTGGTTGGTTCCCTCGTAGATCTGGGTGATTTTGGCATCGCGATAGAGCCGCTCCACCTCCACGCCGCGGATGTAGCCGGACCCGCCGAAGATCTGCACCGCATCGGCAGTGCGCTGCACGGCGGTGTCGCCGGCGAAGCACTTGGCCATGGAACAGAGCGCGCCGGCCGGCACGCCGTTGTCGAGGCTGACGGCGGCCTGATGCACGAGGGCGCGGGCTGCGGTGATGTCCTTCGCCATGTCGGCAAGCAGCCACTGGATGCCCTGATTCTCGGCGATGACGGTACCGAACTGCCGGCGCGTCCGCGCATAGTCGAGGGCCGCTTCCAGCCCGGCGCGGGCGATGCCCACCGCAAGGGCGGCGATGCCGACCCGGCCCTTTTCCAGCACGCTCATCATGATGTGGAAGCCCCGTCCGGCCTCGCCCAGCAATGCATCGGGGCCGAGGGCCACATCGTCGAAGGTGAGCCCGCCCACCTGCGAGGCGCGCTGGCCCATCTTGTGTTCCTTCGGCCCGCGCGTGACGCCGGGGGCGCTGAGGTCGACGATGAAGATCGACATGCCGCGGTGGCCGGCGGCCGGATCCGTGCGCGCCAGCACGAAGCCGACATCGGCGACGGGCGCGTTGTGGATCCAGAGCTTGGCGCCGGAAAGCCGCCAGCCGTCGCCATCCTTCACCGCCGTGGTGCGGATGCCGGAAACATCCGAGCCGGCCTCCGCCTCGGTGATGCAATAGGCGGCAAGGCGCTCGGCGCTGATGAGGGACGGCAGATGGCGGGCCTGCTGGCCGGCGGTGCCATAGCGGGTCAGCAGCGTGCCGGCGAGTTCCACAAGGCCGCACTGGTCGGCAACGGAGGCATAGCCGCGCGACAGTTCCTCCATGACGATGGCGTAGGCATAGGTATCGAGCCCGGCCCCGCCCAGCGCTTCCGGCACGGTGATGCCGAACAGGCCGAGCCCGCCCATGGTGCGGTAGAGCGCGGCGGGAAAGCGCTCCTCCCGGTCCAGCTCTTCGGCCAGCGGGCGCACCTCGGCCTCGGCGAAGCGGCGGGCGAGCGTGCGGATCTCCTCATAAGTCCCGGAATCGAGACGGGGAACGGGCAGCATCGGGCGTCTCCTGTCGGGCGGCTGCGCGGGGCCTTCTGCAGGGCCCTCGACAGCGCGCGATAAACTAACTATTTAGTTGGTAACGCCCCGGCGAACGGCGGTCAAGCGGGTGCAGCAAAACCGTTTTCACGCCCGAAGCCAGACCGGATGCGCACGGCGGCGCTGCAGAAAACGATAACGCCACGGAGGAAACGCCCGATGCACGCCCCCCTCATCGTCCCCGACGGCGCCGCCCTTGCGGCCCTGATCGCGGACGGCGCGACAATCGCGCTCGCCGGTTCCGGCGGCGGCCTGATCGAGCCTGACGCGGTTCTGGCCGCGCTGGAGCAGCGCTTTCTGGCAACCGGCCATCCGCGCGACCTGACGGTCATCCACGCCCTCGGCATCGGCGACGGGCGCGGCAGCGGCCTCGGCCGGCTGGCGCACGAGGGCATGGTGCGCCGGGTCATCGGCGGGCACTGGAGCTGGTCGCCGGCCATGCAGAAGCTCGCCCGCGAGGAGAAGATTGCCGCCTACAGCCTGCCGGCCGGCGTGATCTCCACGCTGCTGCGCGAGAGCGGCGCCGGGCGGCCGGGGCTGTTCACGCGCATCGGGCTCGGCACCTTCGTCGACCCGGCGCTCGATGGCGGCCGCGTCAACGCCTCCGCCCGCGAGGCACTGGTGGAACGGGCCGTCATCGATGGCCGGGACTACCTGCACTACAAACCGCTGAAGGTGGATGTCGCGATCATCCGCGGCTCGGCCGTCGACAGTCGCGGTTCGCTGACGCTGGCCGACGAGCCGGCCGATCTCGATGTCTATGCCGTGGCGCTGGCGGCGCGCGGCAACGGCGGCAAGGTCATCGCGCAGGTGCGCACGCGCCTCGCCGGCCGCATCACGCCGACGCGGCTGGCCCGCATTCCCGGGGTGATGGTGGATGCCGTCTTCCTCGTGCCCGGCCAGCAGCAGAGTGCGCTCGGCGCCTACGACGCCCGGCTGTGCGGCGCGGTCGCCCCGTTCCGCGAAACCGGCGAGGGGGCCCCGCCGCCGGCCGCGCCGGAGCCGGAGGGCCTGCGCCGCATCATTGCCGCCCGGGCGCTGCAGGAGATCGCCGGCGCCCGCTCGGTCAATTTCGGCTTTGGCATTCCCGGCGGCATTCCGGCACTTGCCCGCGGCCTCGGCGTGGAAATCGGCTGGTGCTCGGTGGAGCAGGGTACCCACAACGGCGCGCTGCTGGATGGTGCGCTGTTCGGCACGGCGCGGGATGCCGATGCGGTGGTGGCCTCGCCCGACCAGTTCGATTTCTACGGCGGCGGCGGCATCGACACGGCCGTTCTGGGCCTTGGCGAGATGGATGCGGACGGCAACGTCAACGTCTCCCGCCTCGGCGGCGACATCGTCGGGCCGGGCGGTTTCATCGATATCAGCCAGTCGGCCCGCAAGGTGGTGTTCTGCGGCGCCTTCGAGGCCCGCGGCCTTGAGGTGGCGGAGCGGGATGGCCGCATCGCCATCCTCAAGCCCGGCAGCCAGCCGAAGCTGGTGGAGCGGGTGCGCCATGTCACCTTCTCCGGCCCGCAGGCGCTGCGCAACGGGCAGGAGGTGGTCTACATCACCGAGCGCGCCGTCTTCCGTCTGACAGCGGCCGGCGTGGAACTGAGCGAGGTGGCGCCGGGCATCGATCCGGTCCGTGACGTGCTGGAGCGCATGGCCTTTGCGCCGGTTCCCGGCCCTTCGCTTTCCGCCCGGCTGCAGAGCCCGGCGGCGTGACAGGGTGCGGGCGGGGCCGGTCCCCGCCCGGCCTTACCGGCGCACGAGACGCAGGATCGTCTCGATATTGAAGGTCAGGCGTGCATCCAGCATCTCCGGGCTCATCAGGTTCTTCTCGAAGATGACCGAGCCGGTGAAGCGGTTGGTCAGGTAATAATAGCCGATGGCCGCAATGGTGATGTTGAGCTGGATCGCATCGATGCCGTCGCGGAACAGGCCCGCTGCCACGCCGCGATCGAGAATGCCCTGAACCATGCCGACGAGGGGACGATGAATCTCTCGGATGGTGGTGGAGGCCGAGATGTGCTTGCCCTTGTGCAGGTTCTCGCTGTTGACCAGCGTCAGGAA
>NZ_DAISHT010000172.1:0-4266 GCF_036822375.1 Pseudoxanthobacter sp.
TAGGCGTCGAGCACGCTCTCGTGCATCGTCTCCGACAGGGTCGGATGCGGGAACACCGTGTGCATCAGGTCTTCCTCGGTCGTCTCCAGATTCATGGCGACGACGAAGCCCTGAATGAGCTCGGTCACTTCCGCACCCACCATGTGGGCCCCCAGAAGCTCGCCCGTCTCGGCATCGAAGATGGTCTTCACCAGACCTTCCGGCTCACCGAGCGCGATGGCCTTGCCATTGCCGATGAACGGGAAGCGGCCGACGCGAATCTTGCGACCGGCTTCCTTGGCCTTGTTCTCGGTCAGACCGACGGAGGCGACCTGCGGATTGCAGTAGGTGCAGCCGGGGATCTTCTTCTTGTCCATCGGGTGAACGTGCAGGCCCTTGATGGCCTCGACGCAGATCACGCCCTCGTGCTCCGCCTTGTGGGCGAGCATCGGCGGGCCGGCGACATCGCCGATGGCATAAAGCCCCGGCACGTTCGTGCGGCCGACCGCGTCGATCACGATGCAGCCGCGATCGGTCTTCACGCCGAGCGCCTCAAGGCCGAGGCCCTCGATATTGCCCTGCACGCCCACGGCCGAGATCATCCGCTCGGCGGTGATCTCCTGCGTCTTGCCGTCCTTGGTCACCACCGTGGCGGTGACGGAATCGGCGCCCTTCTTCACGCCCGCGACCTTGGCCTCGGTCAGGATTTTCAGGCCGGACTTTTCCAGCCGCTTGCGCACATGGGCGGCAATCTCGTGGTCTTCCACCGGCAGGATCTGCGGCATCACCTCCACCACCGTCACCTCGGCGCCGAGCGTGTGGTAGAACGAGGCAAACTCGATGCCGATGGCGCCGGAGCCCATCACCAGCAGCGACTTCGGCATGCGGTCGGGATTGAGGGCCTCGAAATAGGTCCAGATCAGCTTCTTGTCGGGCTCGATGCCCGGCAGCGCACGCGGCCGGGCCCCGGTGGCCACGATGATGTGGGCGGCCGCATAGTCGCCGGCACCGAGCGCGCCCTTCGGCGCGTTTTCCGCTGCCTCGACATGCAGCTTGCCCGGCGCGGTCAGCGTGGCCTTGCCCCAGATCACATCGACCTTGTTCTTCTTCAGCAGGAAGCCGACGCCGGTCGCCAGCTGCGAGGAGACCCCGCGCGAGCGCTTGATGACCGCGCCGATATCGAAGCCGATGCCGGAGGCCGAGAGGCCGTAATCCTTGGCATGCTCCATGTAATGATAGATTTCGGCGGAGCGCAGCAGCGCCTTGGTGGGAATGCAGCCCCAGTTGAGGCAGATGCCGCCGAGATGGTTCTTCTCCACCACAGCGGTCCTGAAGCCGAGCTGTGCGGCGCGGATCGCTGCCACATAACCGCCCGGGCCGCCGCCGATGATGATGATATCGTAGGAAGTGCTCATGGTCCCTGAAGCCCTAAGGCCCCCCTTCGTTCGCGTCGGCCTCGTTTCCCGGCCTGCCGCCGGTCCCTGCCGTCCCGCCTCAGCGGCACACGGGTGAGCCGAGTTTCAAGGAAAACTGCTTCGGCCCGACGGGCGCATTCGGGTCCGGCCTGTGCGCGACGACCACGACCTCAAGACGGCAATGCGCCGTGGTCACGCTGTAGCGATCGTCGCCGGCAGCGCTGATGGCCACGATCGGGCCATCCTTCTCCAGCGCGGCGGCAACGCGCGGGTCGGCGGCAATCGCCCCGATCTCGCGCGAGCGCTGCCACCACGGCGACAGCAGCGCCAGCGCCGGGCCGGCGCTGGCCAGCACGACACAGAGCCCCAGCGCCGCCCGCAGCCAGAGGCGCGGGGCGGAGCGCGACGGAAAGATCATGTTGCCCTGCGTGGCCACCTGCCATCACCCTTCCGGAGCCGGGCGGGGCAGCGGCACGCCGCCGCCGCCCGCAGCCGCATCACACGAGCAGCGACATCGGCTTCTCGATGGCCGCCTTGAAGGCGGCCAGGAACTCCGCCCCGAGCGCACCGTCGACCGCGCGATGGTCGGTGGAGAGCGTGACCGTCATCTGCGTCGCGACCGTCAGTGCGCCGTTGCGCACCACGGCCCGCTGCTCGCCGGTGCCGACCGCCAGAATGGTGGCGTGCGGCGGGTTGATAATGGCCGCGAACTCCCGGATGCCAAACATGCCGAGGTTCGAGACGGCCGTCGTGCCGCCCTGATATTCCTCCGGCTTCAGCTTCTTGGCGCGGGCCCGGCCGGCCAGATCCTTCATCTCGTTGGAGATGGCCGACAGCGACTTGATATCGGCATCGCGCACGACCGGCGTGATGAGCCCGCCGGGGATCGACACCGCCACGCCCACATCCGCCACGCTGTGCTTCAGCATGCCGGCGTCGGTCCACGTCACGTTGGCGTCCGGCACGGCGCGCAGCGCCCGGGCCATGGCCTTGATGATGAAGTCGTTGACCGACACCTTGTAGGCCGGCTTGCCGTTCACGTCCGGTGCGGCATTGTTGATCTCGGTGCGCAGCGCCAGCAGCGCGTCGAGATCGCAGTCGACCGTGAGATAGAAGTGCGGAACGGTCAGCTTGGATTCCATCAGGCGGCGCGCAATGGTCTTGCGCATGCCGTCGTGGGGAATGACTTCGTAGGTGCCGGGCCGGAACAGCTTGCGCGTCGCCTCGTCGGAAGGCGCAGCCACCGCTGCCGCGGCGGGCGCGGCCGCCACGGGGGCCGGTGCCGGGGCAGCCGCCGCCGGGGACGGCTTCGCCGTGCCGGCCGCCGCAGCGGCCTCCACGTCGGCCTTCACGATGCGGCCATGAGGGCCGGTGCCGCTGATGGCGGCCAGCTCCAGCCCCTTTTCTTTGGCAATGCGCCGGGCCAGCGGCGAGGCGAACAGGCGCGCACCGTGCGCGGCCGGGGCCGCAGCAGCCGGAGCCGCCGCAGCAGCAGCCGGGGCGGGAGCCGCGGCGGCCGGGGCAGCAGCCGCCGGAGCGGCGGCCGGCGCCGGTGCGGCGGAAAGCGCGCTTTCGTCCTCGCCTTCGGCCAGCAGCCGGGCGATCGGCGTGTTCACCGCCACATCCTGCGTGCCCTCCGGCACCAGAATGACGCCGACGGTCCCTTCATCGACCGCCTCGACCTCCATGGTCGCCTTGTCGGTCTCGATCTCGGCAATCACATCGCCGGACTTGACCGTGTCACCCTTCTTCACATGCCACTTGGCAAGGTTTCCCTTTTCCATCGTGGGCGAGAGGGCCGGCATCAGAATGTCGATGGGCATCGTCTTCCCCCTCAGGCTCGGTTGCGAGCCGGGTTCCGGACCCTTTCAGCGGCGGACCGGAACGCTCCGGCCGCCCTGCGGCGCGAAAAGGCGCGCGCCGGCGGGTCGCAAATCAATCCTGTCCGGCTGCACGGCCCTCAGGCGCCCGGACACGCGGGCGGCAAACGAGAGCCGGCACAGCCCCTGAAACGCGGGCCGCGATCCGGCGGGCCCGGACCCGCCATGGCCGCGGCCGGCCAACAGCCGGCGGGCGGAAGAGAGTGCCCTTCCGCCCGCAGCGCCGATCAGCGATAGGTCACGGCCCGGACCGCCGCGATCACGTCGGCCACCGTGGGAAGCGCGAGCTTCTCCAGATTGGCGGCATAAGGCATCGGCACGTCGTGGCCGGCGACCTTCAGCACCGGCGCATCGAGCCAGTCGAACGCCTTTTCCATGATCTGCGAGGCAACCTCGGAGCCGATGGAGCACACCGGCCAGCCCTCTTCCACCGTCACCGCCCGGCCGGTCTTCTTCACCGAGGCCAGCACCGTGTCGATATCCAGCGGGCGGATGGAGCGCAGGTCGATCACTTCGGCATCGATGCCGAGACCGGCCAGTTCCTCGGCCGCCTTGGTGGCGTAGGTCATGCCGATGCCGAACGAGACGATGGTCACGTCGTTGCCCGGCCGGGCGATGCGCGCCTTGCCGATGGGCAGAACGAAATCGTCGAGCTTCGGCACCTCGAACGCGTGGCCGTAGAGAATCTCGTTCTCAAGGAAGACCACCGGGTTCGGATCGCGGATCGCCGCCTTCAGCAGGCCCTTGGCGTCGGCCGCCGAATAGGGCTGAATCACCCGCAGGCCGGGGATCTGGGCGTACCAGGCGGCGTAGTCCTGACTGTGCTGGGCTCCCACGCGGGCCGCGGCGCCGTTGGGACCGCGGAACACGATGGGGCACGTCACCTGACCGCCGGACATGTAGTGCGTCTTGGCGGCGGAGTTGATGATGTGGTCAATCGCCTGCATGGCGAAGTTGAACGTCATGAACTCCACGATCGGCTTCAGCCCGTT
>NZ_DAISHT010000172.1:4366-7126 GCF_036822375.1 Pseudoxanthobacter sp.
TTGGCCAGCTTGCCCTCTTCCATCGTGGGCGAGAGGGCCGGCATCAGGATATCGATCGGCATGGCGCCCTCGTCTCAGCGATAGATGTCGGTCCAGAGCTCGGCAGCATCCGGCTCGGGATCGGACTGGGAGAATTCCGCCGCCTCGTTGACGATGTCGCGGATTTCCTTGTCGATCGCCTTCAGCTCGTCCTCGGTGATCCAGTTCCTGGCGATCAGGCGCTCGCGCACGTGCTCGATCGGATCGTGCTCGGTGCGCATCTTCTGCACCTCGTCCTTCGAGCGGTACTTCGCCGGATCGGACATCGAGTGCCCGCGATAGCGATAGGTCAGCATCTCAAGGATGTAGGGCCCCTCGCCGCCGCGCACATGAGCCGCGGCCCGGTCGGCCGCCGCCTTGACGGCGCGCACGTCCATACCGTCCACGGCCTCGCCGGGGATATCGAACGACGCACCGCGGTGGCAGAGTTCGGTGGTGGAGGAAGCGCGGGCGACGGAGGTGCCCATGCCATAGCGGTTGTTCTCGATGACGTAGATCACCGGCAGCCGCCAGAGCTTGGCAATATTGAAGCTCTCGTAGACCTGCCCCTGATTCGAGGCACCGTCGCCGAAATAGGCGACGGAAATTCTGCCGTCGTTACGGTACCAGTTGGCAAAGGCCAGGCCGGTGCCGAGCGACACCTGCGCGCCGACGATGCCATGACCGCCGAAGAAGCCCTTCTCGACGGAGAACATATGCATCGAGCCGCCCTTGCCCTTGGAGTAACCTCCGCGGCGGCCGGTCAGCTCGGCCATGACCCCCTTGGGGTCCATGCCACAGGCCAGCATGTGGCCGTGGTCGCGATAGCCGGTGATCACCTGATCGCCCGGCTTCAGCGCCAGCTGAACACCGGAAACAACGGCTTCCTGACCGATGTAGAGATGGCAGAAACCGCCGATATAGCCCATGCCGTAAAGCTGGCCGGCTTTTTCCTCGAACCGGCGGATGAGCAGCATCTCGCGGTAAACGGCGATCTCGGTTTCCCGGTCGAACTCGGCAATCGCAGGCGCCTCGTTCGATATCGTGCCGGCGGCGTCGGCAACGACGTCCGACTTCGTCACGTCTTGCTTGGCGGCGGCAGGCTGGGCGGCTTTATCCGCGCGGCTGCCACGAGGAGGCCGGGTCGCCCCAGCCCGCGTCGTCGTCTTGGCTACGGCCATGAACTACCTCTCCGAGCGTCCCTCCCGAGGGCGCGGAGAGCACCTTAACCCACCCTGACATGCAATCAAGGCCACCCTGATGCATGGCAGATGCAGAAATTAGACATTCGTTGCATATGTCGCGGCAACAGGCAGTGCTATTATTGCAGTGCAGCAGCCTTACTTACTGCAATGCAGCAGTCTGGCGCGAAACATTCTGTCCCATCGAGGCCCGGAAAATGACGATTTCATCCGGCCTCACCATGTTGAGCTGCACACGCGCGCGCTCATCCACAAGATCGGGATCGATGGCCGCAGCGCGCATCAGCTTCACGCGCTGTTCCAGCCGCTCGCGCTCGCCGCGCACATCCGCCAGTTGCGCCCGCAGGCGCGCGGCTTCGGCCTCGATCTGCTCGCGGGCCCTGAGGCCGAGATCGCCGGTCACCATATGATAGGCAAAATAGGCCCCGAACAGGATCGACAGGGCCGGAATGACCAGATGCCGGAGAACGGACCGTTTGCGGTGACGAGTGGTCATGGGATCAACAATCCGGAAGCCGGGAACGCCGGCAACGCACCGATTCGTCAACCATAGGGCCGCGGCTTTAAGGATTCCTTATCGCTACCGAACCGTAAGCGGCAGGATCGCCCCCTTTGAGGTCGCTTTTGCGCCGCCCCGCCCGCACGGCAAGCGGGCCCTCAGAGGCGCGGGCAACAAAAAAGGGCGGTGCCGGATGGCACCGCCCTTTTCCATTATGTCAGGCCGCCGGCCGGGCCGGCGCGGATGGCCGGCAGCCGGGCCGCCTCAGAGGCCGGACAGCGCCTTCAGCGCCGCGCGGCCGGCATAGCTCGCCTGCGGGCCAAGCTCGCCTTCGATGCGCAGCAGCTGATTGTACTTGGCAAGCCGGTCGGACCGGGCAAGCGAACCGGTCTTGATCTGGCCGCAGTTGGTGGCGACCGCCAGATCGGCAATCGTCGCATCCTCGGTCTCGCCCGAGCGGTGGGACATCACGGCGCGATAGCCCGCCTTGTGCGCGGTCTCCACGGCATCGAGCGTCTCGGTCAGCGAACCGATCTGGTTCACCTTCACGAGAATCGCGTTCGCCGTGTTCGCGGCGATGCCCTGCTTGAGGCGCGCGGTGTTGGTGACGAACAGGTCGTCGCCGACCAGCTGGCACTTCGCACCGATGGTGTCGGTCAGCAGCTTCCAGCCCGCCCAGTCATCCTCGGACATGCCGTCCTCGATGGTGACGATCGGGTAGGCGGCGACGAGGTCGGCCAGATAGCCGGCCATCTTCTCGGAGGAGAGCTTGCGCCCCTCGCCGGCCAGATCGTAGACGCCGTCCTTGAAGAACTCGGTCGACGCGCAGTCGAGACCGATGAACACATCCTCGCCCGGCTTGTAGCCGGCCTGCTCGATGGCCTTCATGATGAAGTCGAGCGCGGCGGTGGCCGACGGCAGGTTCGGCGCGAAGCCGCCCTCGTCGCCGACATTGGTGTTGTGGCCGGCCTTCTTCAGAGCCGACTTCAGGGTGTGGAAGATCTCCGTGCCCGCCCGCAGACCTTCCGAGAAGGTCGGCGC
>NZ_DAISHT010000173.1:0-5367 GCF_036822375.1 Pseudoxanthobacter sp.
ATTTGGTAGCGGAGGAGGGACTCGAACCCCCGACACGCGGATTATGATTCCGCTGCTCTAACCAGCTGAGCTACTCCGCCCCGGCCTGCCATAGCGGCGGGCGATGGCAGGCATATACGGAGGAGGAGCGACACCTGTCAAGCTGCATCGCCGGAAGCGGAGCCGGCTTTTCCACCGCCGGGCCTGCGACGGTCAGTCGGCGGGGCCCAGTGCAAGGGCGGCGGTCAGGCGCTCGAAGCCCGGTTCGTCGCGCGGCAGGCCGAAGCGCAGCATCTCCGGCCGGTCGGGGAAGCGGCGCACCAGCACGCCCGCCTGTCCCAGCCGCACCCACCAGCGCAGGGCATCGCCGCAGCGTGCCAGACGAAACAGCGCCGTGCCGCCCTCCACCCTGAGGCCGGCCTCTTCCAGCACGCTGTCGAGCCGCACGGCGGCATAGGCGAGATCGGAGCGCGTCTGACGGGCCCAGCCGGCATCCGCCAGCGCCGCGGTGCCGACGGCCAGTGCCGGGCCGGAAACGGCCCATGGCCCGAGCATTGCCCGCAGCCGGGAGGCAAAGGCGGGGGCGGAAATCGCAAAGCCCAGCCGCAGGCCCGAGAGGCCGTGGAACTTGCCGAACGTGCGCAGCACCGCGATCGGCGCGCGGTCCACATCGCGGGCCAGCGTCTCGCTCAGGGTCGCCACGTCCATGTCGGCCTCGTCGACCAGCAGCATGCCGCCGCGCCGGCCGAGATCGGCCGCCAGATCGAGAAGCCGCATGCGCGGAATGAGGCGGCCATCCGGGTCGTCGGGATTGACGACGAGCGCGAGATCGGCAGCGGCAAGCGCGCCGAGCGACGGCTCCAGCGACAGCGACAGTCCGGAGGCAATGAGCGCCTCGCGGTGGCTGATGCGCGCCTGACCGGCGGCCGGCGGCTGCAGCACGGCGGCATGGCGGGCGCCGGCCGAAAGGCTCGCCACGCACGACAGCAGGATGCGTGAGCCGGGCGCGCACACCACATGGGCGGCGGAGGGCGCGTTGTATCGCGCCGCCGCCACCTCGGCGAGGCGGGCGAAGGCCTCCGGGCCCGGCAGATGGGTGAAGGCGGCCGGCGTCAGGGCGCTGAGCGGATAGGGATTGGGGTTGATGCCGCTGGCAAGGTCGATGAACGGCAGCGGTGCATCGGGAAAACGGCGCCGGGCGGCAGCGATGTCCCGGCCGGGATCGAAGGCGGCAAGGTCGCGGTCGATGGCGGCACGGCGCACGACTCGTTCTCCCGTTTCACGTTGGCCGGCGGCTCCGGGCCGGCCCTGTCTCGTTCGCGCCGGCACCGGCCGGCAGACGGCGCGGCACGGGCCGCGCCGCCGGGAAGGAAAGGTCCGGCTGCGGGCTCACCGCGCCGGTGCGGCGAGGATGAGGCTCCAGAAAACCTTGTATTTGCTCTGCGGCGCATAGGCGATGGCGATGCCGATGCGCGACACGGCCGGGTTCAGCATGTTGGCGTTGTGCGGCGGGCTGTCGCGCCAGCCGGAAAAGGCCTCCGCCAGCGTGCGATAGCCGGCAGAAACGTTCTCCACCGCCGTGGTCGCGGCATAGCCGGCGCGGGCCAGACGGGCTTTGGTCATCCGCTCGCCGGCCAGCGCCCCCTCGATGCTGTTGCGCCCGGCGATATAGGCGGCCTCCTCGCCGGCAATCCGCGACAGTTCCGGGTCCACCGTGACCGGGCCCAGACCGTGGTTGGCCCGGTAGCCGGAGATCATCGAGGCGGCCATGGCGGCATCGACCGTGGCGCCGGGAACGCCGAGATAATCATAGAAGGTCGGCCGCGACGGCGGGCGCGGCGGCTCGCTGCAACTGGCAAGGGCCAGAGCGGCAAGCGTGCCGGCCAGAACCAGCGGAACGACAGAGGCGGGAAGGCGGCGGCGGCCGGGGATGATTCGCGTCATGATGGCTCAACTGTCTGCATCCGGTGTGTCATGTTCAAGGCTGTAAGTCGGCTCATGAACAGTCTTGTCGGGGCCGTCACCGTCCGGTTCCGCTCTCAGGCGGGCCCCGGCAAAGCCGGCGGCGGCGGTCGCGGTGCAGAAATCGGCCCACGGGCACGCCGTGCAGGCCGCGCGCAGCCGCCCGTCGGCGAAGGCGGCGCGCAGCGTGGCAAGGGTGGCGGCGTCGAAACGCAGGCTGTCGCCGGCTTTCAGGCGCCGGCCCAGCGCCGCCCCGGCAACTGCCAGCGCGCGCCGGTCGCGCGCGGCGACATCGGCTCTGGCGCAGTGCACCTCCACGCCGCAATCCGGCGTCAGCGGTGCACACAGCGCATCGGCGCCGGCGACGATGCGCACCGTCGCCCCGCTGCCGAGGACGGCCACGATGTGCGCCATGTTGGCGGTGAAGGCCGGGGTATAGCCGTGCCCGCAGAACGTGAGCACGCACAGCAGGTGGTGGCCGCGCAGCGCAATGGCCGGTGCGGACGGGTTCATCGTCCTGCCTCCTTTCGCCGGGCCGCAAGCAATGGGACCTCGACGATGCACAGCTCTGCGCCGGGCTGCAAGTTCTGTACTGGCTGCGCGGGTGAAAAATCGAACGTTTAAAAAGAAAAGCATCCGCACGTTATATTGTGCCACCGGCCGAAACACTGGCTTGACCCTGCCCCGGCTGCCGCGCCAAGATCGCCCGCGCCCGGCCATGAGGCAGGGCAGGCACGAAGGGGAACCGGCACCGCGGGAACCGGCGCACGCAGGCCATGGAGACGCAGGGGGCGGAAGCCGTCCGGGGCTTTCTTCGTGGCGGGCGGGTGGGGGCGGCCCGCGTACCGGTGCGCGGGCGCGTGCCGGTTCACACGACCCTTTCCTCCCGAACCAGATGACAATGATGGGGCCTTTGATGAAATCCAGGTCGGCGAAGTTGCTGACGACCCTTGCGGCCGTTGTGATGGCCGGCAGCGCTCTTGCTGCCTGTCAGTCCACGATTTCCAACAAGGAAGACCTGCTCTCGGCCGCCGGCTTCACGCCGAAGGTGGCCTCGAGCCCGGCGCAGATCAAGCAGATGGCCACCCTGCCGCCGCACAAGTTCACGCAGCTCAGCAAGAACGGCAAGACCTTCTACGTCTATCCGGATCCGACCGTCTGCAAGTGCCTCTATGTCGGCAACCAGCAGTCGTTCGAATCCTATCAGCAGATGGCGTTCCAGCAGCATCTCGCCAACGAACAGACCATGGCGGCGATGATCAACCAGCAGGTCGTCGAGGACGAGCAGTGGGACTGGGGTCCGTGGGGCGGCCCGTGGGGCGGTGCCTGGGGCTACTGGTAAGCCTTCCGGCTGCGGCCTGTCACGGCGGCGCGGGGCAGAGCGCCCGGCGCCGCCGGCATCGGCATGTCCCGCGATCGGCACCGCCCGGCCGGCGCTGCCCGGTCAGCACGGGCGCTGGCCGGCATTGGCACCGGCCGATGCCGGTGCTGATTGGCGCGGGGTGCTGATTGACATGGGGCGCTGATTGACACGGGCGCTGATTGACATTGGCGCCGCGCTCGGCTCCAAGAAGCGCCATGGAAGGATCGCCATGGCCCCACCGCTGCTGATTTTGAAGGACATCCGCCTCACCTTCGGCGGAACCCCCGTTCTCTCCGGTGCCGAACTCGTCGTCGGCGAGCGCGACCGCATCTGTCTGGTGGGGCGCAACGGCTCTGGCAAATCCACGCTGCTGAAGATCGCCGGCGGTCTGGTGGAGGCCGATTCGGGCGAGCATTTCGTGCACCCCGGTGCGACCGTGCGCTATCTGCCGCAGGAGCCGGTGTTCGACGGCTTCCGCACGACCATCGCCTATGTGGAGGCCGGCCTCGGCCCCGGCGACGATCCCCACCGCGCCCGCCGCCTGCTGGAGGATCTGGGTCTTACCGGCGAGGAAGACCCCGCCACCCTTTCCGGCGGCGAGGCGCGCCGCGTGGCGCTTGCCCGCGTGCTGGCGCCGGAACCCGATATCCTGCTGCTCGACGAGCCGACGAACCATCTCGACCTGCCGGCCATCGAGTGGCTGGAGCAGGAACTGGCCTCCATGCGCTCCGCCGTGGTTCTCATCAGCCACGACCGGCGCTTTCTGGAAGATCTTTCCCGCGTCACCATCTGGCTCGACCGCGGCGTGACGCGGCGCATGGAGCGCGGCTTCTCGCAGTTCGAGGCCTGGCGCGACGAAATCTTTGCCGAGGAAGAGCGCGAGCGCCACAAGCTCGATCGCAAGATCGCCATGGAAGAGGACTGGGTGCGCTATGGCGTGACGGCCCGCCGCAAGCGCAACCAGCGCCGCATGGGCCTGCTGCGCGACATGCGCGAGGCCCGCCGCACCGCGCGCCGCGCCACCGGCAACGTCTCCATGGCCGCCAGCGAGGGCGAGGTTTCCGGCAAGCTCGTCATCGAGGCGAAGAACGTCACCAAGGCCTATGACGGCGGGGCGCCGGTGGTGCGCGATTTTTCCACCCGCATCCTGCGCGGCGACCGGGTGGGCATCGTCGGGCCCAACGGGGCCGGCAAGACCACGCTGATCAGCCTGCTGACCGGCGTTCTGGCCCCCGATTCCGGCACCGTGCGCCTTGGCGCCAACCTGCAGATGGTCACGCTCGACCAGCGCCGCGAAAGCCTCGATCCGTCGGTGACGCTGACGGAGGCGCTGACGGACGGCCGCTCCGACACCGTCATGGTCGGCGGCGAGCCGCGGCATGTCGTGTCCTACATGAAGGACTTCCTGTTCTCGCCCGAACAGGCGCGCACGCCCATCGGCGTGCTGTCCGGCGGCGAGCGCGGCCGGCTGATGCTGGCGCGCGCGCTGGCGCGGCCGGCCAACCTGCTGGTGCTGGACGAGCCGACCAACGATCTCGATCTTGAAACGCTGGATCTGCTGGAAGAACTGCTGGCCGATCACGGCGGCACCGTGCTGCTTATCAGCCACGACCGCGAT
The DNA here is from genome assembly GCF_036822375.1 of Pseudoxanthobacter sp. Lineage (NCBI taxonomy): Bacteria > Pseudomonadati > Pseudomonadota > Alphaproteobacteria > Hyphomicrobiales > Segnochrobactraceae > Pseudoxanthobacter > Pseudoxanthobacter sp. The sequence continues at coordinate 4,923 of NZ_DAISHT010000173.1, forward strand.
TTCATCGACCGGGTGGTAACCGCGGTGATCGCCTTCGAGGGCGACGGCGTGTGGCGGGAATATCCCGGCGGCTATTCCGACATGGTGGCCCAGCGCGGCCGCGGCGTGACGGCCCGCTCCGCCGCGCGCGCCGGCGAGGACAAGCCGGCCCAGCCCCGGGCGGAAAAGCCGAAGGCCGAGGCCGCCCGGCGCAAGATGTCGTTCAAGGACAAGCACGCGCTGGAGAGCCTGCCGGGCACCATCGACCGGCTCACCGGCGACATCGAACGCCTTGAAAAGAAGCTGGCGGAGCCCGGCCTTTATGCCCGGGACCGCGCCGCCTTCGACAAGACTGCCGCCGCCCTGAAGGCCGGGCAGGATGCGCTGGCCGCCGCCGAAGAGGAGTGGCTGCGCCTCGAAATGCTGCGCGAGGAACTGGGCGGCTGAAGCCCGCCCCTGCGGCCGG
>NZ_DAISHT010000173.1:5467-7081 GCF_036822375.1 Pseudoxanthobacter sp.
CCTGCCGCTGCGCTGAGACGGCAAACCGCACCGGCGCCTTTCCGGCCTGACGCCTGTCCGGCAGAGACCGCGCGCTGCTGCACAACCGGCGCCGCCGGTGTCTGCATCCTCGGCGGCGCGTCCGATCCTGCGCTGAGCCTTTGCCCGACCGGTCCTTGCAGGCCGCTGATACCCGTCTCACGCCGACGCCGGGGATGTCCTTCACCGTCCCGCCGCGCTGAAGCAGGACACCGCATCGGCACACCTCCAGCCTGCGCCCGTCAGGCTCGCATTCCGTGCCGACTGAGACGGCGCCGCCGCGCTATCGGTGGGGCAAGCGCCTGCATCCGCGGCCGTGCTTCCAATCTCGCCCTCAAGCCTCGGTTTCCCGACCTGTTCGGACTGGCCGCAGACATGCGCTACGCTTCGGCGCTGGTGGCAGCCAGCGCCGCCTTGCCGCTGCGCTGACGCGGAAACCGCGCCGGCATATTTCCCGGCTGGCGCGTGTCTGGTCCGCATTCGGCGCCGGCCGGAATCGCGCATAACTGCGCAACCGACAGCGAGGCTCCCGCGCCCGCGGGCGCTTCCGATTGGGCCGTCGGCGTCCATCGCCCGACCTGTTCCCGCAGGCTGCGGACAACCGGCGCGCCGTTGCCGGACGGCGGCCGGCGGCACAGACTGCGACGGGCGTTGCAGAGCCGTTTGCGGAAAGCCCGGTCCGGGCCGCCATGCGCCGCCATTCTCTGACAGCTCCGCCATGCCGGCCTGTCGCCGGCGCAGCCTGCCGGATGCCGGATCCGGCGGCGCGCTCCTCGTTGTTCCGCCCGCGCCCGCTGATATGTGCGGGCATCGGCCCCTCCGTGCGCGGCTGTTGCCCGCGCGGGCGAGCGGGCTCTGCGAAAGCGCCGGGCGGTGCCGTGGATGCGCTGCGCCCCGTCCCGCGCGGACATCATCGGTCCGCATTCTCCCGTCACCATGGCGCGCAGACAGGACATGTGAAGAGAGGCAGAGCCATCATGTGGGACGAACGTTTTGCCGGCGACGACTATTTCTACGGCACAGACGCCAACGCCTTCCTGCGGTCGCAGGCGGCCCTGCTGCCGCCGTCCGGCACGGCGCTGAGCCTTGCCGAGGGTGAGGGCCGCAACGCCGTGTGGCTGGCGCAGCAGGGGCTGACGGTGACGGCCGTTGATGCGTCCGCCGTCGGGCTCGCCAAGGCCGGCCGCCTCGCCGCGGCGCGGGGCGTCTCCATCACCCCCGTGGTGGCCGATCTGGCGACGTGGACCTTTCCGGCTGCGGCGTTCGATGTCGTTGTCGCCATCTTCATCCAGTTCGCCCCGCCGGCCCTGCGCGACCGGCTGTTCGCGGGCATGATCGCCGCGCTGCGGCCCGGCGGCCTCCTGCTGCTGCAGGGCTACCGCACCGAGCAGCTGCGCTATGGCACCGGCGGCCCCAAATCGGCGGAACTGCTTTATACGACCGACCTGCTGCGCCGGTCGTTTGCCCCGCTCGCCATTGAGCGCCTCGAAGCCCATGACGACGAGATCGTCGAAGGTCAGGGCCACAACGGCATGTCGGCTCTGGTCGACCTCGTGGCCCGCAAACCGGCCTGATTCCCTCAATCGCGGCCCGCCG
>NZ_DAISHT010000174.1:0-1304 GCF_036822375.1 Pseudoxanthobacter sp.
GTTTCGCCTGCCGCTTCAGGCCCCGTTCGCGTTCCGGACTTGGCCCGATATCGAGAAAAGCCGCCCCGTGACAACCGGGCGGCTTTGTCGTTTGCAGGTTGCCGCACACCGCTACAGCTTGCCGCAGGACGCCATTCACCGGCCGTTCAGCCACAATGTGCTGTGCTGATCGCCACAGCCCGGGTCGCCGGCCCGGCAGCAATGACCGCCGATGAGAGACACGCCTTGACGAGCGCAAATGGCAGCCCGCCGGCCGCTGAGGCCGAACCGGCCCGCACGGCCAGGCCGCGGCGGACGCTTGGCGCGCGCCTCGCACGCGGCGGCCTGCCGGCGGTGCTGGTGGCAGCCGCCCTCGCCCTCGCCGTGCCGCTCGATCAGGCCGGCGAGAGCCTCGACAGCGATTTTCTCGACACCGCAGCCGCCGAGACCACGGCGCACGATATCGACGTATTCTATGCGCCGCTCGCCGCGCATGGCCGCTGGGTGGCCATGGCGCCTTATGGCTATGTCTGGGTGCCGACCGGCGTTGCGCCGGGCTGGCGCCCCTACACGCTGGGCCAGTGGCTGTGGACGGACCGCTATGGCTGGCTGTGGGCCTCCGACGAGCCGTTCGGCTGGGCGGTCTATCACTATGGCCGGTGGGGTTATGACAAGGCACGCGGCTGGTTCTGGGTGCCGGGCGACCGTTGGGCCCCGGCGTGGGTGACCTGGCGGGAAGGCGATGAAACCATTGGCTGGGCGCCGCTGGCGCCGGAGGGCAAGGGCCCGGCGCTGGGCGTGCCGCGCCGCCAGCAGCCGCCGGTGACCGAGGCCTGGGTGTTCGTGCCCAGCCTGCGCTTTGCGCAGCCGCGGCTTTATCTCTATGCCGCTCCGGTGCGCGAGACCTATCGCTCGCTCGACCGCGCGCCGCTGCGCTGGTCCTATCCCGATACGCCGGGCGAGCCGGTCAACCGGCCGTTCGACCGCGACTGGCTGAGGCGCCACAACGGCCAGCTCGACCTGCCGGCCACGAGTGTCGATTTCGTCAGCGAGCCGGCCGCAACGCGCCGCTCGCCGGGGCGTATCCGGCTTTATCGCCCCGTCATCGAACATGACGGCGCCGTGCTGCCGCCGCCCGCCCCGGCTGTGGCCGACGGCACCGCGCTGACCGGCCCGCTCATCGGAGAAACCGCCGTGCGCCAGCTCGCACCGGCCCCGCCGAAACCGAAGCTGAAGCTGCCGATCCGGCCGCGGGAGCGCGGCAGCGAGGGCACCGCGCCCGCCGCCGGCGATCCGGCCGCAGCCCCGATACCTCCGGCCCCGGC
>NZ_DAISHT010000174.1:1404-7064 GCF_036822375.1 Pseudoxanthobacter sp.
CGCCCTGACCGGGCCGGCACAGGGCCCGGCCCGGCGACGGCGGGGACATCACTCCACCGTCACGGATTTGGCGAGATTGCGCGGCTGGTCCACGTCCGTGCCGTTGGCAACGGCGGTGTAGTAGGCCAGCATCTGCACCGGCACCGAATAGACGATGGGGGCAATCTCCTCCGGCATCTCCGGCATCAGGATGGTTTCCGCGGGCGTGATGCCGGCGTGTTCAAGCCCCTTCTCGTCGGTCACCAGCACGATGCGGCCGCCGCGCGCGGCGACTTCCTGCATGTTGGAGGCGGTCTTCTCGAACCAGCGGTCGAACGGCGCGATCACCACCACCGGCATATCCTCGTCGATCAGGGCGATGGGGCCGTGCTTCAGTTCGCCGGCGGCATAGCCCTCGGCGTGGATGTAGGACAGCTCCTTCAGCTTCAGCGCGCCTTCCAGCGCAATCGGATAGCTGGTGCCGCGGCCGAGATAGAGCACATCGTCCACGCGGTGGATGCGCCGGGCAATGGCCTCGATACGCGGCTCCAGCGCCATTGCGGACGACACCAGACGCGGCACTTCGGCAAAGGCGGCCACCAGCGCCTGTTCCTGCGCGCCGTCCAGCACGCCGCGCGCACGGCCGGCGGCAATGGCCAGAGAGGCCAGCACGGCAAGCTGGCAGGTGAACGCCTTGGTGGAGGCAACGCCGATTTCCGGCCCGGCGAGCGTCGGCACCACCACATCGGCCTCGCGGGCGATGGTGGAGGTCGGCACGTTGACCACGGCGGCAATCGTCTGCCCGGCGGCTTTGCAATAGCGCAGGCTCGCCAGCGTATCGGCCGTTTCGCCCGACTGCGAGACGAACAGCGACAGCCCGCGCGGTGTCAGCGGCGCTTCGCGATAGCGAAATTCGGAGGCGACATCCAGATCCGCCGGCAGGCGGGCAAACCGCTCCAGCCAGTACTTGCCGACGAGAGCGGCATAGGAGGCCGTGCCGCATGCCGCCATGGCAACGCGCGGCACGGTGGCCAGCGCCAGCCCGGCAAACGGCTCGGACCGCGCGGTACCGGTGCTGAAATCCAGATAGTGGCCGAGCGTGCGGGACAGAACGTCCGGCTGCTCGTGGATTTCCTTTTCCATGAAGTGGCGGTAGTTGCCCTTCTCCACCACCAGCGCGCTGGCGCGCAGCACGGTCACCGGGCGCGTCACCGGCCGGCCGCCGGCATCGAAGATCTCCGCGCCGCCGCGCGACAGCACCACCCAGTCGCCCTCGTCGAGATAGATGACGTGATCGGTGAAGGGGGCGAGCGCGATGGCATCGGACCCGAGGAAGGTCTCTCCCTCGCCCAGCCCCACCGCCAGCGGCGAGCCGCGGCGGGCGCCGTAAAGATGGTCCTCGTCGCCCTCGATCAGGATGGCGAGCGCAAACGCCCCGCGCAGGCGGGCGAGCGATGCCGACACCGCCTCGCGCGGCGCCAGACCGTCGCGCAGCGCCTTGTCGATCAGCTGGCAGACGACTTCGGTGTCGGTCTGGCTGCGGAACACCGCGCCGCCGGCGATCAGCTCTTCCTTCAGCGGGCGGAAATTCTCGATGATGCCATTGTGCACCACGGCAACGCGGCCGGTGGCATGGGGATGGGCGTTATCCTCCGTCGGCGCGCCGTGGGTGGCCCAGCGGGTGTGGCCGATGCCGACGACGCCGGAAAGCGACTGCTCGGCAACCCGCGCCTCCAGATTGCGCAGTTTGCCTGCGGCGCGGCAGCGCGTCAGGTGGCCGCCTTCCAGCGTGGCGATGCCCGCCGAATCGTAGCCGCGATATTCGAGACGCTTCAGCGCATCGACCATGCGTGCTGCCACGGGCCCGGTGCCCAGAATCCCGACGATGCCGCACATCCGCTCTTCTCCTCGCAACGCAACATGAGCCGTGTTTAGCGGCTAATGCCGCCACGGCCCAAATCACACTCGGTGTCGTTTCGTGACGAACCGGAAAAGGGCCGGCTTTCCGGCCCCTTCCGTGCGGTCAGCGCGGCTGCTGCGCGGCCTTGCGGCGGGCCTGTTCGGCGCGGATTTCCGCTGCGCGGCCCTCTTTGACGACCTGCCGGCCGCGGCCGATGGCCAGCGCATCGGCCGGCACGTCATCGGTGATGACACTGCCGGTGCCGACATAGGCGCCATCGCCGATGCGGACCGGCGCAACCAGCGCCGAGTTGGAGCCGATGAACACGCCGGCGCCGATATCGGTGTGATGCTTGAAGGTGCCGTCATAGTTGCAGACGATGGTGCCGGCGCCGATGTTGGACCCGGCACCGATGCGCGCATCGCCGATATAGGTCAGATGATTGAGCTTGGCGCCGTCTTCCACGCGCGCCGCCTTCACCTCTACGAAATTGCCGACGTGCACCCCCTCGCCGAGGTGGGCGCCGGGCCGCAGGCGGGCAAACGGGCCAACCCGGGTGCCCGCGCCCACATGGGCGCCCTCAAGGTGGCTGAACGGCAGGATCTCGCACGCCTCCGCCACCTGCACGCCGGGGCCGAACACCACGTTCTGGTGCACGATCACATCGCGCGCGAGCCGGGTGTCGTAGCTGAAGAAAACGGTCTCCGGCGCCAGCAGCGTCACCCCCGCGGCGAGCGCGCGTTCGCGGGCCCGGCGCTGGAACGCCGCCTCGCACTGCGCAAGCTGGGTGCGGTCGTTGACGCCCTGCACCTCGTCCTCGGTGGTGGTTTCCACCACCACGGTCATGCCGTGGCGGTTGGCGATCTCGACGATGTCGGTGAGGTAATATTCGCCCTTGGCATTGTCGTTGCCCACCGCCTCCAGCAGCGGCAGCGCCAGCCCGCCCTTCATGGCAATGATGCCGGAATTGCACAGCCGCACCGCCCTCTCGGCCGGATTGGCGTCTTTCTCCTCGCGGATCGCCTTCAGGCGGCCGCAGTCCACCATCAGCCGGCCATAGCCGGTCGGGTCGGCGGCCTCGAAGCCCAGCACCGCGATGTCGGCATCCTCGCTGAGCCGGCCGCGCAGGCGCGCGATGGTGTCAGCCTCCACCAGCGGGGCATCGCCATAGAGCACGACGATGTCGTCGGCCGGCACCTCCAGCGCCGCACGGGCGGCCAGCACGGCGTGGGCCGTGCCGAGGCGCCGGGTCTGCTCGAACACCGCAAGGTCGAGGCCGAGGCCGCCCATCTCCTGCCCCACCGCGGCCGCACCGTGGCCGGTGACCAGCGCGATGCGCCCGGCACCGGCCGCCGCGGCCGCGCGCAGCACATGGGCCGCCATCGGCTGGCCGCCGACGCGGTGCAGAACCTTCGGGGTGCGGGAGCGCATGCGCGTGCCCTCGCCAGCGGCCAGCACCACGGCCAGACAGCTCCGGCCATGGTGACGGGCAGCGGACTGACCGGCTGAAGACGACGTTTCGGCTGAAGACTCGGCTGAAGACATGGAACCCTCTGCGGCGCATCCACGCGCCCGGACACGGAACACCTCATTTCCCCGCGCCCGGCGGCCGGGGTCACAGGATGGCCACACCGCCGTGGCACGGCTCGGCAACGCAGGCCGGACGGGCGCGCAGGCGTGGCATTCGTGCACGCTTTCTGGGCTGGCCGGGGCGCCGCCGTCAAGCGCCGGCAGCGGCAATTGCACCGCCGTGCCATCCGCGGCATTTCGATGAGCGACGTTTTCCGCCTTGCCGCGCGCGGCCGGCTTTCCCAAATTCAGCCCGACAGCCGGCAGACGCCGGACCCCACGACGACCGGCAATTCAGGAGCTCGACCACGATGACGTCCGGGAGCGCAACCACCCGCGCCACCAAAGCCCTTCGCAGCCGCTCCGGCGCGGCGCGCTCCGGCCTGCGGCGCGCAGGCCTTGCCGCAGCGCTGCTGGCCGGCTGCCTCGCCACGCCCGCCCTTGCGGCCGAACCGACCGGCAACCCGCTGGCCGATGCCTTTCTGGCCGGGCTGGAAGCCCGCGGCCTCACCGACGTGACCGTGACCACGGTGACGGGCGATAACGACACCGTCGACATCAGCGGCCTCAAGGCGGTTCAGCCCGCCGGCAAGCCGGAGGCCGCCACCGGCGCCGTTCCGGGCGCCGGCGGTGCCGTGCCCGCTCCCGACGATGCCGCCGGCCCGACCGCGATGAGCGTGGATCACATCACCATCGACAAGGCGACCCTCGATCAGGGCCGCATCCGCGCCGGCGTGTTCAATGCCAGCGGGCTGATCTTCAGCGAGGCGAAGAGCAAGGTCACCATCAATCAGATCGCGGCGACCGATGTCGACATTCCGCCGCCGCGGCCGGTGCGCACCGTCGACGACATGGCGGCCGCACAGGCGATCTACAAAGATGTCGCGATCACCGGCCTGACGCTCACCGACGACACCGGCTTTACCGTTCCGGTCGCGGCCATCGACATTCAGTCCGACGGGGCGCCCGCCGGCCAGTCGAAGATGAGCGGCTTTTCGGTGCGCGGCATTCACATCGACGTGTCGCGGCTGCCGGAGGACGGTCTGCGCCGCGAGCTGCTGGCGCTCGGCTACAACGCCCTCGACATCAACGTGACGGCCAAGGGCACCTGGGAGCCCGATTCGTCCACCGGCAACATCGACGAGGTCAAGATCGGCATCGACGGCGTCGGCGCGCTGACGCTGACCGGCAAGATCGCCGGCCTGACGCCGGCGGCCATCGCCATCCTGTCCGATCCGACCCGCTCCAGAGACAGCGACGAGATCTTCCAGACGCTGATGGTGAAGGATGCGACCCTCACCTTCACCAACGAAACGCTGGTGCAGCGCCTGCTGGCCGCGCAGGCGAAGGACGCCGGCACCACCGCCGATGTTTATGCCAGCCAGCTTTCCGCCGCCCTGCCGATGCTGCTGATGCCGCTGAAGGACGTGGAGTTCCAGAAGGCCGTTGCCGACGCCGGCGCCGCCTTCCTCAAGGATCCGCGCGCTCTGCGCATCACCGCCGCGCCGCGCCGGGCGGTGCCGATCACCGAACTGATCGGCACGGTTCTGGTGGCGCCGCAGACCCTGCCCGGCCTGCTGAAGGTGCAGGTCGCGGCCAATCCGTAACGCGCCCGGCGGCTGCGGCCACGGGGTCTTCTGAGGCAGAACCGGCAATAACGAAAGGGCCGCCCGGCATCACCGGGCGGCCCTTTTTCTGTCCGTGACGGCGGCGGCGGCCGGGGCCGCCGGCCCTCAGTTCGGCAGGTTGAGGCGGATATGCAGTTCGCGAAGCTGCTTGTTGGAGACCTCCGAAGGCGCCCCCATCAGCAGATCCTCGGCGCGCTGATTCATCGGGAACAGCACCACCTCGCGCAGGTTTTCCTCATCGCACAGCAGCATCACGATGCGGTCGACACCCGGCGCGATGCCGCCGTGGGGCGGGGCGCCGAATTCGAGCGCGCGCAGCATGCCGCCGAAGCGCTTCTCCAGATCTTCCTGCGGATAGCCGGCGATCTCGAACGCCTTGCGCATGATGGCCGGCTGGTGATTGCGGATCGCGCCCGACGACAGTTCGATGCCGTTGCAGACGATATCGTACTGGTAGGCGCGGATCTCCAGCGGATCCATCGTCTCCAGCGCCTCAAGCCCGCCCTGCGGCATGGAGAACGGGTTGTGCGAGAAGTCGATCTTCTTCTCTTCCTCGTTCCACTCGAACATCGGGAAATCGACGA
>NZ_DAISHT010000175.1:0-5419 GCF_036822375.1 Pseudoxanthobacter sp.
GCCGCCGGAACACCATGCCCGGCCGCAGCCTGGGCCTGCGCGGCCTGCAACGCCAGTGCCTGCGCCTGCGCCTGCGTGGCAGAGGCCGCGACGGGCGTTGCAACCACCGGCTGGCCGGCGACGAGGGTCTGCCCGGCGACCGGCTGGCCGGCCGCCATCTGGGCCCGCGCGATGTCCATCGGCGTTCTCGCCTGCCCGGCCGGGGCCGCGATGCGGCCCGGCACCGGGGCCACCTGCCCCTGCTGGGTCTGCAGACGGGCCGCCTGCGCGGCGGTCAGATCGGTGGTCTGCACCGGCACGGCCGCCATGAACGCGGCCTGCAGCAGATCCGGCAGGCGCGGAAAACGCGGGGTCCACGTATCCAGCACCGCCTGCAGCCCGGCCTCGCTGCCGACCGAGTGCATGGCAAGGCCGAGGCCATAGGCGGCAGCTTCCGAGGGCTGCCAGTCGAGCGACTGCTGGAACCAGTCCGCGGCGGTCGCAAACTGCTTGGTGTTGAAGGCGTACCAGCCGAGCGACAGCGCGCCGAGCGGCGAATTGCGCTGCATCACCACCGGCACGAAGCGGTCCACGATCTCCTGATCGACCGCCGTTGCCGCCAGCACGTCGTTGGCCGCGCCGGTCCTGGTCGGCGGATTGAGCAGCGTGCTCACCAGCAGGATGTAGGCCACCATGTTGGCGTCGCTGGCATCGCGCCACTTATAGGCCGTGGCCTCGGCGCGAAGGTCCTGCCCGGCCTCGTGCATGGCATAGACATAGCCCTCGGCGGCCTTGGCGCCGCCGCCGCGGTCCAGGGCGATCTTGAACCACTCGTAGGCCTTGGTCGTGTCGCCGCGCTTGGTGAAATAGAAGCCGAGCAGCAGAGCGTCGTTCGGCTCCTTGCTGTCCTGCGCGGCCTTCTGCAACTCGTCGAGATCGCCCGGCGGCACCATCACCTTGGCATCGCGGGCGGCATCGCCCACAACACGGCGGATGAAATCCAGCCGGGTGCCGGAGAACTCGCCCTTGCCGTCCGGCCCCGCGCGCTCCATGTCGAACAGCGGCGTCGTCATCTCCGGCGGCAGGCTGGAAATCGCCCGCTCGATGGTGGCACGGCGCTCGTGCGAGTTCGCGCAGTTCTTCAGGATGTAGGTGTAGACATCCTTCGCGCGGGCCTTTTTGTCGGTCGCGGCAAAGGCATCGGCCACCAGCCACAGCACGTCCATGCGGCCGCACACCAGCAGCGCGGGCGTCTGGTTGGCGATGGTCAGAACCGTGTTCCACTGCTTGTTGGCCGCCGCATTGATCATGCGCTGCCGGGCCTCGGCATCGCCCAGTGCGGCCACCAGATCGGCCGGCGGCTGCCAGCCGGGCTTGGCCGATTGCAGGCGGCTCAGCGTCTGGCGGGCTTCGGCGATGCGGCCGGCGCCGTAAAGATCCCACACCGGCTGAACGTCGCTCGGTCCGCCGCCCGCGCCGGGGTCAAGCAGGTCGACGGGCGGCTCCCAGTTGGGATAGAGCGCACGCAGGCGGCGGATCTCCGCCTCCAGCCGGTCGAGATCGCCCTGCCGGGCAAAATAGCGCAGCGCCGATTCATCCACGTTCTGGGCGCGCCGGGCGGCATCGGCCGCCGCGCCGGTTGCAGGCGCGGCGCCGGCGGCCGGACGGGCGGCATTCTGCTGGCCGGCGACCGGGCGCACGCCGCCGGCGGCTGCCGGGGCACCGGAGACCGGGTTGCCGGGGTTGGTGCTGGCAGACGGCAGGAGGCTATCGCCGGCCGACTGGGCGGCGGCGGTCAGAGGACTGACACAGAGGATTGCCAGAGCAGCAATCAGCCTCACAAGCATTTCGCATACCGTCTCGCCAGGACGGTCATGGCCAGAAGATGCAGCGTCGACGCATAGTAGGACGAAGGCACGAACTCTCTCAGATCGTAGGGAATTGCCGTTCCGTTAAGGGCGCACGAAACGAGCGCTGCCTGAATCTGATAGCCCGGCTCCGTCAGCTTCTCGATCACCTTGCCCGTGAGGACATTGACGATCAGAGGCGCATTGTCGCCGTCCTGCGTCCATGCCTTCTGGTAGGGTGCGAGCTGCTTTTCATCGGCATGACCTGATGCCAGAAGGTAAAGCGGTATCCTTAAGGAATTGTATCCGAACACCGGATCGAAACCGCTCGCCGGCTCGATCACGCCGCTCTGCGAGATCGACAGCCAGTCCGACGGCAGATGAAACTGGCCGAACTGCGCCTTGGCAAGAATAGCCACGCCGGATTTTTCGGCCCCCGCCCAGTCATAATCCGGTGCCAGCTTGGCCAGCACCGGCAGTGCCTGAAAGATCCAGTACGACGGATTGACGATCATCGGTCCGCCGCTGGCGGTCCGGTCGAAACCCTCCACGCCCGGCAGGATGATGGTGTAGCCGGCGAACGAGCGGAAGGTGTTCTGGCCGATGGCGTTGGCAATGCGCGTCGCCGCATCGCGGTAGCGCGGTTCTTTCCACTGGTCCGCCGCCAGCGCCAGCGCCCACGCGATCAGAATGTCGCCGTCGGTGGCATTGTTGATGTCGACCACATGGGGCGTGTGGCGCGGATCCCACTTCCACGCCGCCAGTCCGTCGTCGCGGATCAGCAGTTCCGTCAGCGTGAACGTCCAGATCTGCTCGAACGTCGCCCAGTCGTTGGCATAGACCGACAGCAGCAGGCCATAGCCCTGCCCTTCGGAATGGCTGATGTTGTTGTTGGCGGTGTCGACCACCCGGCCGCTCTTGTCGAGGAAGGCCGCCCGCCAGGAATCCCACACCGGTCCCGGCAGGGCCCATGGCGCCGCGGGCGGCTGGCTTGCCGCAACCGCGGCCCGCTTGGCGGCCGATTGCGGCAGCAACGATTCCGGCACCTGCGCCACGGCCGCCTCCGCGAGAAACCCCGCCATCACCGCTGCCGATAGAAGGCGCACCCCTGCCGCCTTTAATCCGGACACAGCACTCACCACATGTCACCCTTTCGAGTCTGGTGGATCATGATCCAGGTCGCAACGCCGAGCGCGATGCTGGCCAGAATCAGCACGGCCGCATAGCCGACGATGTGCAGCGAAAACCAGTTCGCGGCAATGAGGCGCCAGTTCATGAGGGAAAATGGCACGGTTTCCAGCACCCGCTCGCGCTGCGGGGGCGTGGTGCGCACAGTGCCGTTCGACTGCAGAAAAGACGCGGTCTGCCCGGCGAGCAGGCGCCAGGTCTGCGGCGCGGTGATGCCTTCCGCTCCGCTCGCGAGATCGTTGTTGGTGGCCGCGGTCAGCACCGTCCACGTCGTCAGGCCGCTGCGCTCGGCAAAGTTCTGCGCCAGCATCGCCGTGAAGCTCTCGGTGAACGGCATCTGCTGCCGGTTCATGAAGCCGGCCCCGAGAATGCGGGCATTGATGCCGATGCCCTCGTTCAGCCAGCTCAGCACCGAAACGAACACCGAACCGATGCTCTGGAAGCCCGACGAGCCGGACTGCCAGCGCTCGTAGATCGCCGCGGTGTCGTCGGCCGGCATATCCGGCGGCGCCGCCGGCGCGGAGGCGGCCGGCTGCGTCTGAGCGCGCTGGCCGCGCGCGACCTGCACCTTGCTGAGCAGGGCATCGAAGCCGTGCGACTGGACCGGCGGCGGCAGGCCGTTCAGGCCGGCATCCGCGCCGGTGCCGCCGCTGTCGTCGGGCAGCGGCGAGCGGTCGCCCATGTTGACGGCAAGCTCGCCGATGCCGACCCGCGCCAGAATGGTCGGATCGATATCCTGCGCCGCCGAGACCACCAGCGCCGGGCGCTGCTCGATCTGGGCGGCGGCCGTTGCCGCCACCACGGCCAGCGGCTCGCCGCGCGAGACCGCCATCTGCGCCACCAGCGTGGCCGCCGCCCCCGCCGCCGGCAGGCCGCCGGGCACATAAACCGCCAGCGGCTGTTCCACCGAGCGGCCATAGGGGAAGCCATCGGCCGAGAACGCCGCCAGATTGGGCAGCACGCCGAGGCGGGCGAACCGCGGAATGATCAGCCGGGAGGTGTTGAACAGCACGAAGCGCTTGTTGGCGGCCATCGTGGTGCCCGGCAGGCAGACCCGGTCGGACTCGGTGTTGAGGTTCGCCTCCATGCGCATCGTGTTGACGCCGGCGCGGAAGTTCGCCATCGGCACCGTGATCAGGCGCTGCTGCATGAACTCACCGGCCGAACTGGTGAGGTTGAACGTCATTGCGATCTGATCGTTGATGTAGAACGAGATCGTGCTGCCGGCCAGAACCTCCGGGCTGTAGGCGGCATCGAGGCGAAGCTGAACGTAGCCATAGCCTTCAGCGTAGAAATCCGGCGGCAGGCGGAATTCGAACGACGTCTTGAAGCGGCGGCCGGAGAACTCCTCCGTCGGCACGCCCAGTTCGCGGAAGGTGTAGCTCTCGCCGCCGGTATAAAGCGGCACGTCCGGCGCCCGCCAGGGGGCGCTGCCATCGGTCAGGCGCTGGGCGATGTCGCGCTGCACCAGCGCGCCGATGCGGTCTATCGCAGCATCGGCATCGCCGTTGGTGCGGCCGGAAAGGACCATGACCGGGATCGATGTGGCCGGATCGCTCATCAGCGCCATCACCGGCCCGTTCGCGCCGTCGAGCCCGCCGATCGGCGTGATCGGCATCACGTCGGCCGCCTGCCCCACCACCAGCGCCATCGTGCCCGGCCCCGGCTTGATGGCCGCCATCGAATCCACCACCGAAATGACCGGATGGGAGAACCGGCCGGCCAGCGCGACCGACTGCGCCGCCTTGATGAGGCGGCCGATTGCCACCGGATCGCCTTTGCCGGTCCGCACCGCCATGATGCGCGTGGCCCCGACGCTGTCGGCCCCCACCGCCGGCAGGTCGGAAATGCGCGACAGCCGCGGCGCGCCGCCGGTGAACGTCAGCCCCGTCATCTCCGGCACGATCTGGGTCCACAGCTCGAAGGTGCCGGCAATCGAGCAGTCGACGCGGTGCCGCATCAGCGTGCTGATGCGGATCTGGTTGAGGCCGGGGCGCAGCAGCCCGCGCGGCAGCGGCAGCTGGAAATAGGACGGCTCGTCCACCGCCTCCACCGGCACCTCGATGGTGCGCTTGCCGTTGATCCACACCGTCAGGCGCGACACCTCGGGCATCACCACGACGGAGTTGATGAAGCCGATGGAAATCCGCGCCTGCTGGGCCGCCTCGGCCTGCGTCAGGTAGATCGGCAGACCGATGGAGTCCGCCTCGCCGGTCAGGCGCACGTCGGGGCGCGGCAGCAGGTAGCGGTTGATGTAACGCGCGGCATCCGGCGAAACCGCCTGCGCCGTCGGCTGTGCGCTGCCGGCCGGCAGATCGAAGGGGATCGGCGCCTGAGAGGCCCCGGCCGCGGTCTGTCCCGATGGCACACCCACCGGCGGCGGCAGTTCATCGCCGGCCGGCCGG
>NZ_DAISHT010000175.1:5519-7060 GCF_036822375.1 Pseudoxanthobacter sp.
GCGGCCGGCGGCGGCAGATCCGACCCGCCGCCCATGCCGAACGATGCCTTGCCGTCGCCCCCCGAGGGCGGCACAAAATCGCCGTCGCGGGTCGGCACGAAATCCTGACTGCCCGGCGGCGGGTTTGCCACCTGCACCGGCGGCACCAGTTCATCGCCCGGCCCGCCGGACGGCGCGGGCGCCTTGGCCGCCGGCGGCATGTCGGTCGAAGGCTGCATGCTGAACGGCGCTGCCACGCTGGCATCGGCGCCGCCGCCGCCGGCGGGCGCGGCCGGCTGGGCGGGGGCCGCATTCGCCGGCGGCTGCGCGGCGGCCTGCGCCAGTTGCACCGGCTCTGCCGCCTGCGCGGCCGGCACCATGGCCAGCACCAGCGCGACAACGCCCGCGGCAAGGCAGCCGGCCCGGCGGCGGCCCGCCCGGCCGCCGGCAGCCGGCGCGGCACACAGAGAAGAGAACACCGCTGCTGCGCCCGTCATGTCACGCCTTGCCCTTCGAGCGGCGGCGCAGCGTGATCAGGTAAGTCATGCCGCGCACCGAGTGGAAGGCCGCCAGATAGAGATAGAACAGCGTGCCCCGCAACACGCCGATGCGCTTGCGCCGCGCCTCCTGAAAGGCCGACCACTGGCTGGAATCGGCATAAACGAGGTCGGCCATCAGCTTGAAGTGCAGCGGATCGCTGCGTGTCGGCTGGCAGCCGAAATGCACCCCCTGCCCGTCGCGCATCACGTTGCGCACCACCAGCGGCAGGCCGTCGTTGGCGATGTCGGCGAGCGGCGTAAAGTAGAACGTGATCTCCTCGCCCTTGCCGGGCTCGCGGTCCAGCGCCTCCAGCGCGCGCACCTTGAGGCCGCCCATCGAGCCGTCCTCGACCATCGCCGGCACGCGCTGGCCGAACACCTCCAGTTCGCCCATGCGCGACAGCCGCACGCGCGGCGCGCGGCGCAGGTTGCGCCGCTCGCACACCACGCCGATGGCGGCGGCCGCCATCAGCAGGTTGAACACGTTCCAGCCGCCCACCACCGTGGTGATGTCGGCCAGATAGGGCTGCGACCACAGCCGCCAGAACGTCATGCCGACGCCGACCAGAATGAGCAGGAACATCACAAAATAGGGCGCCGCCAGTTCCGACACCTGATTTTCATCCAGCGTGTCGCCCTTCGACGTCACCTTGAAGGTCGGCTTGCGCGGGCTCAGCACCACGGCAATGATGGCGCGGAAAAGATAAATGGCCTGAATATATTCGTATAATTCAGATATCCATGGCCAGCGATAGCGGCCATAGAGATAATTCTGGATCATCAGGTTCACGATCATGTACGTGAACGTATAGGCGACGAACTCACCGCCGGAAGACGAGAAAATCTGCAGGCCGAAGAACAGGTAAAGCAGCGGCGATATAATGAAGATGAGCCGGCCCATGGGAAAGAGCCAGAACATCGGGTTGGTGAAATAGCACAGACGCTGCGCAAAGCGCAGCCCCGGCCGCCCGACCGGGTTCTTCAGCATCAGGATCTGCAGCATGCCCTGCGCCCAGCGCGAGC
>NZ_DAISHT010000176.1:0-6974 GCF_036822375.1 Pseudoxanthobacter sp.
GACAGGGCCGAAGGACAAGGCAGAGGGACAGGGCAGAGGAACCGGGAATGACTGAAGCGATGCAGTTTGCCTCCGATAACTGGGCCGGCGTGCCGGACGCGGTGGCACAGGCGCTGAGCGCGGCCGCGGCGGGCGCGGTGCCGGCCTATGGCGACGACGACGGCACGGCAGCGGTGAGCGAGCGCATCGCCGCGCTGTTTGGCTGCCCGGTCTCGGTGTTCTACGTCGCCACCGGTTCCTCGGCGAACGCACTTTCCCTGTCGGCGCTTGTGCCGCCCGGCGGCGTGGCCTTTGCCCATGAGGGCGCCCATGTGCAGAGCGACGAGTGCAATGCGCCGCTGTTTCTGTCGCCGGGGCTGCGGATTCTCAGCCTGCCCGGCGCGGCCGGCAAACTCAGTGCCGGGGGCCTCGACGCGGCGCTGGAGCGCTTCGGCCCGCCGGTGGTTCACCACGGCCGTGCCGCGGCGGTGACGCTGACCAACGCCACCGAACTCGGCACCGTCTATGGCCCGGATGAGGTTGCGGCCATCGGCCGGGTGGTGCACGGCCGCGGGCTGAAGCTGCACATGGACGGCGCGCGTCTTGCCAACGCGCTGGCGGCGACCGGCTGCAGCCCGGCGCAGATGACGTGGCAGGCGGGGGTGGATGCGCTGTCCTTCGGTCTCACCAAGACCGGCGGCTGGTGCGCGGAGGCGGTGGTGCTGTTCGGCGAGACCGGGGCGGCGGATTTTCCCTATCTGCGCAAGCGCGCCGGCCATCTGATTTCCAAGAGCCGGTTCGTTTCGGCGCAGTTCGCGGCCCTGCTGGCGGATGATCTGTGGCTGCGCCTTGCGGCTCACGCCAACGCGATGGCGCAGCGGCTTCATGCCGGCCTTGCCGCGCTGCCGGGGGTGTCGTTCGATTTTGCGCCGCAGGCCAACGCCCTTTTCCCGGCCGTGCCGAAGGCGATGGCGGCGCGCCTGAGTGCGGCGGGCGCGGCTTTTTATGAGTGGCCGGATGCCGGCTTCGCAGAACCTGCCGGGCCGGACCGGGTGCGGTTGCGCCTCGTCGCCAGCTTCGCCACCGCCGCGCCGGATGTGGATCGCTTCCTTGCGGTGGCCGCCGGCTGAAACCGGTCGCGCGGCATGCGCCGTCAGAATCACGCCGCGCCGCATGCGGACAAACGCAAGGCGCCCCGGCCGAAGAACCGGGGCGCCTGAACGGATGTCCCTGAACGGATGACAGGGTAACGGATGACGGGGCCGTGATGGCCGGCGGACGACCTGACCCGGGTATGGGTGCGCGCAGTCGCATCGGGAGCGGATTATATTCCGCTCCGGCCCGGCTTTTGCATCCGGCCTTTCCCGCTGCTCTGCCGCCGGCAGGGGCGGCGGTGCGATGAGGGCGGCGGGCGCCGCCCTCAGAGCCGGAGACCGGCGGTTCAGCGGGCCGCGGCTCAGGCCGCTTCGCTGACCGTCGCCTCGATCTGGCGGGAGGTGTTGGCCGCCGGCGTCGAAATCGCAACGGTGCGCGGCTTCAGCGCCTCCGGAATCTCGCGCACGAGGTCGATGTGCAGCAGACCGTTCTCAAGGCTCGCGGTCTTCACGAACACATAATCGGCGAGCTGGAAGCGGCGCTCGAAGGCGCGGCCGGCGATGCCGCGATAGAGAACGGAACGGCCCTCGGCCTCCGTTTCCTTCTTTTCGCCCTTCACCATCAACTGGTTCTCGCGCACCTCGATTTCGAGGTCCTTGTCGGTGAAGCCGGCAACCGCCATGGTAACGCGATAGGCGTTTTCGCCGGTGCGCTCGATATTGTAGGGCGGATAGGCGGGCGCGCTGTTATCGGGACCGCTGAACTGGTCGAGCGCCTGAAACAGGCGGTCGAAACCAACGGTGGAGCGATAGAGCGGGCCGAGATCGAAATGACGCATGATGTCCTCCTTCGGAGCAACGGGTGCGATAAGGTTCCCTGCCGCCCGCCATGTGGCCGGGCTCCCGGGAACGGGTGCGGACCCGACTGGCGTCCGCAGGGCTGAGATGGGAATGTTCTCCCACGGCTTCAAGGGTCGGATCCCGGATTTTTCGTGCGGCCGGCTGCGTCCGGGGCGTGCGGGGGCGGGATGTGCGGGTGCAGGAGATGACGGACCATGAAAGGCTGCGGGGCATGAAGGGCAGCGCGAACCCGGCGGGCATCGCCGGCCTGGCCTCTCTGATCACCGTGCCGGGCCTGCCGGTGCCGGAAGGCGGCGTGGTGGAAATGGTGCCGGGCCGGCGCAATGTGCCGCTGCGTCTGGCGCGATGGTCGCCGCTGCCGGGCCTGACGCCGCGCGGCACGGTGTTTCTGGTGCTCGGGCGGGCGGATTTCATCGAGAAATATCTGGCCGTGGTGGCCGATCTGCGCGCCCGCGGCTTTGCCGTGGTGGTGCACGATCCGCGCGGGCAGGGCCGCTCCGGCCGGCAGGCCGGGCCGGGTGTGGGCCATGTCGGCAGCTTTCACGATTATGTTGCCGATCTCGACGCCGTCATCAAAGTGGCGCGCCGGCCGACCGACGGCCTGCCGCTGCCGCGCCCGTTCGTGCTGCTCGGCCATTCGGCCGGCGCCACGGTGGCGCTGATGGCCTCCTACCGGCTGCACAAGGATGTGGACCGCATCGTTGCCGTGTCGCCGATGCTGGGGCTGACCGGCATCGGTCTGCCGGGCTGGCTCGTCGGCCTTGCGGCCGGCGCGGCGCAGATGGCCGGGCTCGGCCGGCGGCCGGCGCGCAGCCGCCCGCAGCCGCCCGACCTGCCGTTCGAGGACAATCCGCTGACCTCCGATCCCGACCGCTTCGCCCTGATCGCGGCGCTGCACGAGGCCGATCCCGGCCTTGCCGCCGGTCCGCCGACCTTCGGCTGGGTGAAGGCGGCCAGCGATGCCATGCGCATTCTGCACAAGCGCGATCTGATCGCCCGGCTCACCACGCCGGCCCTGCTGGTGGCCTGCGGCAACGACAGCATCGTGTCGACGCCGGCCATCGAGCGCTACGGCCGCCAGCTGCCCGCCGGCGGCGCGGTTCTCATTCCCGGTGCCCGGCACGAGCTGCTGATGGAGCGCGATGTCTATCGCCGGCCGTTCTGGGCGGCCTTCGATGCCTTTATTCCGGGTGAGCAGGAATAAGGCAGAATGCTCATTTTGCGGGCTATTTGCGCGCAAATGAGTTTACCGGGCTGGAATGGCTCCGAAGAGGGCCGCCGATGCTGCCCTCAATTACGGCAAAGCGGTTATTTTCCGGGCGAAGGCCGGTCGCGGCCTTCGCCCGTCGTTCGGTTGCCCGTCCGGGGCGTCAGTCGTTCAGCGCCCGGGCGCCGATGTCGTGGCGGCAGAAGCCGCCCGGCCAGTCGATGGCGGCAACGGCGGCATAGGCGGCGTCGTGGGCGGCGCGCAGCGTGTCGCCCAGCGCGGTGACGTTGAGCACCCGGCCGCCCGCGGCCACCAGCGTGCCGTCATCGGCCAGTCGCGTGCCGGCCTGGAACACCGCGCCGCCCGGCAGCATCGCATCGGCGGCCGCAAGGCCGGCGATGGGGGTGCCGGCTTCCACCGGGCCGGGATAGCCGCGGGCGGCCATCACCACCGTCAGCGCCGCCTCGCGGCGGAAGGCCAGCGGCGGCAGGGCGGCAAGCCGGCCGGTGGCCACCGCCAGCAGCACCTCCAGCAGGTCGCTCTCCAGCCGCGCCATCATCACCTGACATTCCGGGTCGCCGAAGCGCACGTTGTATTCGATGAGCTGCGGTCCCGTCGGCGTCAGCATCAGGCCGGCATAAAGAACGCCGCTGAACGGTGTGCCGGCTTCCGCCATCGCGGCAACCGTCGGCTCCACGATCTCGCGCATCACCTGAACGGACAGGTCCGGTGTCAGGATCGGCGCCGGGGAATAGGCGCCCATGCCGCCGGTGTTCGGGCCTTCGTCGTTGTCGTAGGCGCGCTTGTGGTCCTGAGCGGTGGCGAACGGCACCACGGTGCGGCCGTCGGTCAGGGCGAAGAAGCTCACTTCCGGGCCGGTCAGCTTCTCTTCGATGACCACCTCGGCACCGGCGGCGCCGAACGAGCCGTCGAAGCAGGCTTCCAGTGCGGCGATGGCCTCGGCCATCGTCTCGGCCACCACCACGCCCTTGCCCGCGGCAAGCCCGTCGGCCTTGACCACCACCGGCGCGCCGACGGTCTCCAGATAGGCGCGGGCCTCTCCGAGGGTGCCGAAACGGCCATAGGCGGCCGTGGGAATGCCGGCGCGGGCGCACAGATCTTTGGTGAAGCCCTTGGAGCCCTCCAGCCGGGCGGCAGCCTTCGTCGGGCCGAAGGCCGGGATGCCGGCTGCGGCGAGATCGTCCACCAGCCCGGCGACCAGCGGCACTTCCGGCCCGACCACCACGAGGCCGATGGCATGGTCGCGGCAGAAGGCGGTCACGGCGGCATGGTCGGTCACCGCCAGATTTACAAGCGTGGCGTGGGCGGCGATGCCGGGGTTGCCGGGGGCGGCATAAAGCCGGTCGAGGCCGGCCGACTGGGCAAGTTTCCAGGCAAGCGCGTGCTCGCGCCCGCCGCCGCCGATCAGGAGAACGTTCATCGGGTCATCCGGTGCGGGGTGTCAGGGCCGGATCGTCAGGGCCGGGTTGTCCCGGTTCTGCGCTCCGGCCATTGTGCCGCAGACCCCGCGGGGCCGCGGCCGGCTCACTGGCGCGCCCTTTAGCATGGGGGCGCGCGCTTGCGAAGCCGCGCAGCCGGTCGCAGGGCTTGACGGGCGGCTGAAAGAGTGATGCCCGAAAGGCAGCCGGGGCGCTGCCGGCCCGCTGTGCCGGGCGCGGGCCTGCCCCGGCGCCGATTCAGTGTTACAGCAGACAGGCCGCCCCGGCAGACAGGCGGCAGGATTCGCGCCCCGAGATGCAGGTGCTTCGACAATGACATCTTCCCCCGACAGTTCCGCCCCCCGCGCCGGCAGCGGCACCGTGGCCGATGCCGCCCGCGGCAACTGGGTGGACCGCTTCGGCCCGCTGTGGCTGAAGCCCTATGCCCGCCTTGCCCGCTGGGACCGGCCGATCGGCTGGTGGCTGCTGCTGTGGCCGTGCTGGTGGTCGGTGGCGCTGGCCACGGGCGCTGCGGGCGAACGCTGGCCGAGCCTGTGGTTCCTGCTTTTGTTCCTCATCGGCTCGGTCGCCATGCGCGGCGCCGGCTGCACCTATAACGACATCGTCGACCGCGATATCGATGCCGCGGTGGCCCGCACCCGCTCGCGGCCGATTCCGAGCGGGCAGGTCAGCGTGCGGCAGGCATGGCTCTTTCTCGGCGCGCAGACGCTGACCGGCCTCGTCGTGCTGCTGCAGTTCAATTTCTTCTCCGTGGTGCTGGCCATTTCGTCGCTGGTCATCGTGGCGGCCTATCCGTTTGCCAAGCGGGTGACGAACTGGCCGCAGGCGGTGCTGGGCCTCGCCTTCTCGTGGGGCGGGCTCATGGGCTGGGCGGCGGTGTTCGGCTCGCTCGCCTGGCCGGCGGTGCTGCTCTATGCGGCCGCGGTGCTGTGGACCATCGGTTACGACACCATCTATGCCCATCAGGACCGCGAGGACGATGCCATCGTCGGGGTGCGCTCCACGGCGCGCCTGTTCGGCGAGAACACCCACAAGGCGCTGATGGTGCTGTTCGGCGGCACGACGGTGCTGCTGCTGCTGGCCCTCGTGGCGGCGGGGGCGGGCTTCTTCGCCTATCTCGGCCTGCTGGCCTTCGCGGTGCATCTCGGCTCGCAGATCTTCCGCCTCGATATCGACGACGGGGCGCTGTGCCTGAAGCTGTTCCGCTCCAATACCGCGGCGGGCTGGCTGCTGTTCGCCGGGCTGGTGATCGACGCGGCGGTCCGGGCCTGAACGACGCCGGCCACAAACGAAAACGGCCGGATCCGCAGCGATCCGGCCGGTCTGGATTTTTGACGTCGGGCGCGCGAGGGGCGCGGCCCGTCAGTTGCGGGCGATGATCTCGCGCTCGCCGCCATGGAGGGCGGCGGTGGCGGCGCAGAAGCGGCCGCGGCGCCACACCATGCGCGGGCGGCGGCGGGTGGTCTGGCGGCCGAAGCGGCGCGGGGCGGGGGCGTGCACGCTGTCGGTGCGCTCGTCGACCGGCGCCAGCACCAGCGAGCCGTCGGCTTCGAACATCATCATCGGCAGCGCGAGCGCCTGCGACCAGCGCCGCCACAGCCGGGCCGCGCGGTCGAGATCGAAGGCGGTGTCGAGCGGCACGCTCATGCTGGGATCGGGGTGGATGAGCTCGATGCGCACGATGCCGCTCTCGGGCTCGAAGCGCACCGCCACGCCGGTGAAGGAATGGAACGGCACCACCACGGTGGTGGTGAGGCCGGAAAGGCGGCGCTTGAACACGGCGCCGTCGTGATCGAGATAAACCGGCGCGGCATCGCCAGGCCACTCGGTAGACCGCGGCAGAAGGCGCTCCGGCTCGCAGGACCGCACCTGCGTCTCGGCCTGCTGCATCACGCTCGCCTGGCTCTGTCCAATCATTGCGCCTCTCCTGAACGTCTTTCCCGCAGCTCTCCCCGGCCCCTCGCCGCGGGATGTCGCTGCGCCCCGTCCGGCCTGCTGCGGCGGTCCGGTGCGGGTGGAGGCCGGCACCCCGTGGGGCCATGCTTCCGATGGGCTGACGCTAGGCTCCGGCATGTTGTGCAGGTCTTAACGGGGCCGGGCGGGAAGGGCGGGAACGCCCGCTCGCACGCTGCTTCTGCGGCGCAGGGTTAGGAAATGGTAGCAAGCCGCGGCGCGATTGCAGACAATTGCCCGTAACCGGCCCGAACGCGCCGCTTTGCGGTCTTGCCGGCTGCCGGCCGGGCGCCTAAACCGTTCTGCAGAAGACCGGGCGGAGAAGGCGCATGCCCGCTGACGGCCGGTCCCGTTCTGCGTTCTGCTTCGTGCGTCGTCGCGCTTCGTCGTGCGTTCTGCCGTGTCTGTGCGTACCGCCGT
>NZ_DAISHT010000177.1:0-4318 GCF_036822375.1 Pseudoxanthobacter sp.
CCCCCGCTGATGACCGACAAGCGCACCGTCTTCGTCAAGACGTACGGCTGTCAGATGAACGTCTACGATTCCGATCGTATGACGGATGCACTGGTGCCGGCCGGCTATGTCTCGACCGATTCCATCGAGACCGCCGATCTCGTTCTGCTCAACACCTGCCATATCCGCGAGAAGGCCGCCGAGAAGGTCTATTCCGAACTGGGCCGCATCCGGCTGCTGAAGGAAGAGCGCGCGCGCAGCGGACGCGAGACCCTCGTAGCGGTTGCCGGCTGCGTGGCGCAGGCCGAGGGCGCGGAAATCGCCGCCCGCGCGCCCGTGGTGGACCTCGTGGTCGGCCCGCAGACCTATCATCGCCTGCCGGAGCTGATCGCCCGCGCCCGCAACGGCGAGCGCGTGGTGGAAACCGAACTCGCCACGGAAGAGAAGTTCGAGGCGCTGCCGGCGCCGGCGCGCGAGCGCACCCGGGCGCGCGGCGTCACCGCCTTCCTCACCGTGCAGGAAGGCTGCGACAAGTTCTGCGCCTTCTGCGTGGTGCCCTATACGCGCGGGGCGGAGGTCTCCCGGCCCGTCGACCGCATCGTGGCGGAGGCCGAGCGCCTTGCCGGCGCCGGCGTGCGCGAGGTGACGCTGCTCGGCCAGAACGTCAACGCCTATCACGGCGAGGGGCCGGACGGGTCGGCGTGGAACCTCGCCCGCCTCGTGGCCCGGCTGGCCGAGGTGCCGGGTCTCGACCGGCTGCGCTACACCACCAGCCATCCCCGCGACATGGACGACGACCTGATCGCCGCCCACCGCGACCTGCCGCAGCTCATGCCCTATCTGCACCTGCCGGTGCAGTCGGGGTCCGACCGCATTCTGGCGGCCATGAACCGCAAGCACACCGCGGCCGACTATCTGCGCCTGATCGAACGCATCCGCGCCGCGCGGCCGGATATCGCGCTGTCGGGCGACTTCATCGTCGGCTTCCCCGGCGAGACGGACGCCGATTTCGATGCCACCCTGAAGCTGGTGGACGAGGTCGGCTATCTCTCTGCCTTCACTTTCAAGTACAGCCCGCGTCCGGGCACCCCCGCGGCGGGGCGCAGGGAGCAGGTGCCGGATGCGGTCATGACCGAACGTCTCGACCGGCTGCAGGCCCTCGTCAATGCGCATACCCGCGCCTTCAACCAGCGCACCGTGGGGCTGACCGTCCCGGTGCTGTTTGAAAAACCCGGCCGTCGCCCGGGGCAGCTTTCGGGCCGCTCGCCGTGGCTTCAGGCCGTCCATGTCAGCGGCGATCCGGCGCTCATCGGCCGGATCGTCGATGTGACGATCACCGCCGTGGGAACCAACAGCCTTGCCGGCGAAATCGCCGGTGAGGCGAACAGCCGGACAGGGATTGCTTCGTGACAGTCGAACGGTCTGCCTCCCCCACTCCGCTGGCGCCGCGCCTCGTGCCGGCGTCCGACATCACCCATGTGGTGCTGGCCTTTGACGACAATCGCCTCATCAGCGATCTGTTCGGCCAGTTCGACCAGAATCTGGCGCTGATCGAGCAGCGCCTCGGTGTGGAGGCGGTGGCCCGCGGCAATCAGGTCACCATCAAGGGCCCGCACGAGGCCTGCGAGCACGCCCGCGACGTGCTGGAGCAGCTCTACGACCGGCTGCAGAAGGGGCTGGAGATCCACCCCGGCGACGTGGAAGGCGCCATCAAGCTGGTGGTGGCCGCCAAGGCGCAGCTGACGCTGCCGACGCTGGAGCCCAAGGGCAAGCTGGCCTTCGCGCAGGTCTCCACCCGCCGCCGCACCGTGGTGGCCCGCACCCCGGCGCAGGATGCCTATCTCCGGGCCATGGACCGGGCCGATCTGGTGTTCGGCAACGGCCCGGCCGGCACCGGCAAGACCTTTCTGGCGGTGGCCTATGCCGCGGCGCTGCTGGAGCGCGGCGATGTCGCCCGCCTCATCCTGTCGCGCCCGGCGGTGGAAGCCGGCGAGCGCCTCGGCTTTCTGCCCGGCGACATGCGCGAAAAGGTCGACCCCTATCTGCGCCCGCTCTATGACGCCCTCTACGAGATGATGCCGGCGGAGAAGGTGGAGCGCGGCCTGACGTCCGGCATGATCGAAGTGGCGCCGCTCGCCTTCATGCGCGGCCGCACGCTGACCAACGCCATCGTGCTGCTGGACGAGGCGCAGAACACCACCTCGATGCAGATGAAAATGTTCCTCACCCGTCTGGGCGAGAACTCCAAGATGATCGTCACCGGCGACCCGACGCAGGTCGACCTGCCGGCGGGACAGACCTCCGGCCTGTCGGAGGCGATCTCGATTCTGGAGCACGTTCCCGGCGTGGCCCATGTGCAGTTCACCGGCGCCGATGTGGTGCGCCACGAACTGGTCGGCCGCATCGTCACCGCCTACGAGAAGCTGCAGGCGGAAAAGGCGATCGCCCGCGGCCACGTCACCCGCGACACCGTGCGCGAGGTGATGCGCGGGCCGCGGCCGGTGAATCTGGAAGAGGACGGAAACGCCGGATGAGTGCGGCTGCCGTGACAGAAGCCGGCCCCGTCGGCCTCGACATCGTCGTCGAGGCCGGCGAATGGGCCGACGAAGACGTGCTGGAAGCGCTGGCGGCCCGCGCCCTCGGCGTGGCTGCCGGCCTTTCCGGCAGCGCGCCGGATGACGACACCCCGCCCGGCCCCTGCGAGGTGGCGCTGTGCTTTGCCGACGACGCCCGCGTGCAGGACATCAACCGCACGCATCGCGGCAAGGACAAGCCGACCAACGTGCTCTCCTTTCCGGCCGCCGACATGCCCGGCGCGCCGTTCCGTTTTCTGGGCGACATCATCCTCGCTTATGAGACAGTGGTCCGCGAGGCGGCGGCCGACGGCAAGACCTTCGACGACCACCTGACGCACCTCATGGTGCACGGTTTCCTGCATCTTCTCGGCTACGACCACGAAACCGTGGCCGAGGCAGAGGAGATGGAGGCTCTGGAAACCGCCATCCTGTCCCGTCTCGGCATCGCCGATCCCCATGCGGCACCGCTGGACGAGACCCCCTAGATCACGGCTGCCGCCGGGACGCGGCGCGCACCCGGCGCACACAGGCAAGCGAGGACGGCGAGAGCCGCACCGATGAACGACGAGACATCAAGTACCACCGCGGTCGCCCGGGCGACCGCACCGTCCGCACCGGGGGCAGGCGCCAGAGCGGTGGCCGAAGAAGCGACACGGCCGGCGGAAGGCCGCGAGCGCAGTCACGAGCGTCACCAGCCCGCCGAAGGCTGGCTGGCGCGCCTGATGGGAGCCATCGGCCTGCGCAATGCCGGCTCGCTGCGCGAAAGTCTGGAAAGCGCTCTGGCGGCCGGCGCGGGTGAGGATGGCGGAGAGGCGTTCTCGCCGGAGGAGCGGCTGCTGCTGCAGAACATCCTGCGGCTGCGCACCCTGCGCGTCGAGGATGTGATGATCCCGCGCTCCGACATTGTCGCCGCCGATGCCGTGACCTCCCTCGCCGCCCTGATCCGGCTGTTTCTGGCCTCCGGCCATTCGCGCATGCCGATCTACCGCGAAAGCCTCGACGATCCGCTGGGCATGGTGCACATCAAGGATCTGATGGCCTATATCGCCACCCGCGCCTCGGCTGCCGCCACGCCTTCGGAGGCCGAAAGCGGCCACCTGCCGCTCGGCAGCGTCGATCTTTCCTGCGCCATCGGCGAGGCCAACATCCTGCGGCCGGTGCTGTTCGTGCCGCCCTCCATGCCCGCCGGCGACCTGATTGCCCGCATGAAGGCGGAGCGGATGCAGATCGCCCTCGTGATCGACGAAT
This sequence comes from Pseudoxanthobacter sp., assembly GCF_036822375.1. NCBI lineage: Bacteria > Pseudomonadati > Pseudomonadota > Alphaproteobacteria > Hyphomicrobiales > Segnochrobactraceae > Pseudoxanthobacter > Pseudoxanthobacter sp. The sequence continues at coordinate 3,804 of NZ_DAISHT010000177.1, forward strand.
TCGGCGGCACGGATGGCCTCGTCTCGCTGGAGGACCTGATCGAGACCGTGCTCGGCGATATCGAGGACGAGCACGATCAGGAAGAAGAGGAACTGGTGGCCGCCGATGCCGCCGGCCGCAGCTGGACGGCGGATGCCCGCATCGAGCTTGAAGACCTTGCCGAGACGATCGGGCCGGACTTCGACGTCAGTCACCTCGACGAGGAGGACATCGATACGCTGGGCGGGCTGATCTACACCCTCGTCGGCCGCATTCCCCACCGCGGCGAGACCATCGCCGCGGCTGCGATGCCCGGTTTCGGCTTTGAAATCCTCGATGCCGACCCGCGCCGGGTCAAGCGGGTGCGCATCTTCCGGCGCGAACCGGGCGAGGCTGCGGCCGAGGCGGAATGACCGGGCCTGCCCGGCAGACGGCGGGGCCGGCGGTCTGCAGATCCGCCGCCGGCAGCCCCGTCTGCCAGGGCACTTTGCCCGGACACTTTGGCCCGGACGCCTTGGCCCGAACGCCTTGGCCCG
>NZ_DAISHT010000177.1:4418-6895 GCF_036822375.1 Pseudoxanthobacter sp.
ATGCCGACGATCTTGATGCCGGCGATCCTGATGTCATGACAAAGGAAGACCTGCCCCCGATGCGCAGCCCCGATGCCCGCCGTCCGGCACCCCGCGGCAGCCGCAGCCGGAGCCGCCGTCATGGCGGCTGAAGGCGGGGCCGGCCGCGCCCCCTCGCCCTTCCTGTGCGGCGCGCGCGGCACGGCCCGCGGCCTCGACCGGCTGGCGGCGCGCCTTGCCGCGCTCACCGGTCTGCGCCGCCTCGGCGCTGCCTTTGCCGGCGGCGCGCTGTGCGCGCTCGCCATGCCGCCGTTCGGCTTTTTCCCGGCCCTGCTGGTGTCGCTGCCGGTGCTGGTTTTTCTCATCGACGGCGCCAGCCGGCTGCCCTCGCGCGGCGCGCGGCTGAAAAGCGCGGCAGCGGCGGGCTGGGCGTGGGGCTTCGGTGCCTTTCTGGCCGGCCTGTGGTGGATCGGGGCGGCCTTTCTGGTCGATGCGGAAGCCTATGGCTGGGTGATGCCGGCCGCCGTTGCCGGCCTGCCGGCGGGTCTCGGCCTATTCCCGGCCCTCGCCTCGGCCGCCGCAGTGCTGATGTGGCGGCGCGGGACGGTCCGCATCGCCGTTCTGGCGGCCTGTCTGGCAGGCTCGGAATGGCTGCGCGGCCATGTCGCCACCGGCTTTCCGTGGAACGATCTCGGCTATGCCCTGACCTCCGGCCCGCTCCTGATGCAGAGTGCCAGCGCGATCGGGGTCAGCGGCCTCGGCCTCGTTGCCGCTCTGGCCGGTGCGGCGCCGGCGGCGGCGTTCGGCCCCCTCGGCCGCCGGCCGGGCGGGCTCGGTTTCGTGGCCGCCATGGCGCTCGTGCTGGCCGGCCTCGCCGTGTTCGGGGCCGTGCGGCTGATGGGCGCCACGCCGCAGGACGTGCCGGGCGTGCGGCTGCGGCTGGTGCAGCCGGCCATCGACCAGAGCCAGAAGTGGCGGCCCGAGCAGCGCTGGCAGATCTTCGACACCCTGCTGCGCCTGACCCGCGGCAGCGACGGCGACAGCGTGCCGTTCGACGGCACCACCGTCGTTGTGTGGCCGGAGACGGCAACCCCGTTCCTGTTTGCCGGTTCCGACATCGCCCTGCGGGAGGCCGCAGCGGCGCTGCCGAAGGGCGGCGTGCTGGTGGCCGGCACCGTGGTGGCCGACGAGGCGGCCGGCACCGACCCCGACGCCCCGCCGGTGCGCTACTACAACAGCGCCCTCGTGCTCGACAGCAGCGGCACCGTGATCGGCCGCGACGACAAGATTCATCTGGTGCCGTTCGGCGAATACCTGCCGCTGGAGCCGCTGCTCGGACGGCTTGGCCTCAGTGCGCTGGCCGAAATGATGCCGGGTGGCTTTACGGCGGGCACGCAGCGGCGCAAACTTACGGTGGCAGATGTGCCACCTTTCAGCGTATTGATCTGCTACGAGGCAATTTTTGCCGATGAGGTGATCGGACCGGCCGGACGGCCGGCATGGCTTTTGAATCTGACCAACGATGCCTGGTTCGGCGATACGCCGGGTCCGGTGCAACACTTTCATCAGGCCCGCGCAAGGGCCGTAGAGCAAGGTCTGCCCATGGTCCGGGCTGCCAATACCGGCATCTCGGCTATCGTGGACAGTTACGGACGTGTCCGGGCCTCACTGGGGCTGATGCAGCAGGGAACGGTGGATGGACCGCTGCCTGTGGCGCTGGCCCCGACGATCTACGCCCGTTTTGGCGAACTGCCGTTCGCTCTCGGGCTGATCGGATGTCTGGTGTGGCGCGCGTCCAGCCGTCGCGGTGATCAACTTTATGTTACCGATTGACACCACTCAAAAACATCGATCAATTACGCCGTCAATCACGGCGTGCCGGTCGGTCAGAGCCGTGGCTGTCATGCCGGCGAGGGGGGTGGGTCCTCAAGACCCCGTGAGCGCCGGTCCTTCATGTAGCGACGCGCAGTTATGCGCGGCGTTTCGACGTGTTCTAAGGACCCAGAACAGATGCCCAGCAAGAAATCCCCGAATCCGATTGATACCCACGTCGGTAGCCGCGTGCGCATGCGCCGCATGATGCTCGGCATGAGCCAGGAAAAACTTGGCGAGCATCTCGGGATCACGTTCCAGCAGATCCAGAAATACGAGAAGGGCACCAACCGCATCGGGGCGAGCCGGCTGCAGCACATCGCCACGGTTTTGCAGGTTCCGGTGGCATTCTTCTTCGAGGATGCTCCCTCGACCCCGCAGGAAGCGGCGAACCCGGGCTTTGCCGAGGATCGTCCGGCGGCCTATGTGACGAGCTTCCTCACCTCCAGCGAAGGTCTGGCGCTCAACCGCGCGTTCGTCCGCATCCGCTCCGGTCAGGTGCGCCGCAAGGTGGTGGATCTGGTGGAGTCGCTGGCCGACGCCGACGAGGCGTGAGACATAGCCGGTTCCCCATATAAAGATACCTTTATGTGCGCTTGAACCGTCACGGGCTTTGCTGCTATGAA
>NZ_DAISHT010000178.1:0-6857 GCF_036822375.1 Pseudoxanthobacter sp.
GCGCCGCCGGCCATTCAGGGCATGGGCAACACCAACGGCTTCAGCTTCTTCCTGCAGGACATCAACGGCGCCGGCCATGAGGCGCTGACCGCCACGCGCAACAAACTGCTGGCCGCCGCCGGCCAGAGCGCGCTGCTCGCCAACACGCGCCCCAACGGACAGGAAGACACGCCGCAGTTCTCCATCGACATCGATCAGGGCAAGGCCACCGCGCTGGGCGTGTCGCTCTCCGATATCAACACCACGCTTTCGACCGCGTGGGGCTCTGACTATGTAAACGATTTCATCGACCGTGGCCGCGTCAAGCCGGTCTATGTGCAGAGCGCGGCCGGTTTCCGCATGCAGCCCTCCGATCTCGGCCGCTGGTATGTGCGCAACAGCGATGGCGACATGGTGCCGTTCTCCGCCTTTGCCACCGGGCGGTGGACCTACGGCTCGCCGCGGCTGGAGCGCTATAACGGCGTCTCGGCGATGGAAATTCAGGGCGAGGCGGCCTCCGGCGTCTCCTCCGGCGATGCCATGTCGGAAATCGACCGGCTGGTGACGGAACTGCCGGCGGGCTATTCCCACGAGTGGACCGGGCTTTCCTATCAGGAGCGGCTGTCCGGCAGTCAGGCGGCCGCGCTCTATGCCATCTCGGTTCTGGTGGTCTTTCTGTGCCTCGCTGCGCTTTACGAAAGCTGGTCGATCCCGTTTGCCGTCATGCTCTCGGTGCCGATCGGCGTGTTCGGCGCGCTGGCGGCGGCATTGCTGTTCGGGCAGAGCAACGATGTGTATTTCAAGGTCGGCCTGCTCACCACCATCGGCCTTGCCGCCAAGAACGCCATTCTCATCGTCGAGTTCGCGGTGGAACGGCAGGCGGCGGGGCAATCGCTGACCGAAGCCACGCTGGAGGCGGCGCGCCAGCGCCTGCGGCCGATCCTGATGACCTCGTTTGCCTTTATCCTCGGCGTCACGCCGCTGGCCATTGCCACCGGTGCCGGCTCCGGTGCACAGAACGCCATCGGCATCGGCGTCATGGGCGGCATGCTGGCGGCCACCGCCATCGGCGCGCTGTTCGTGCCGCTGCTGTTCGTCGCCGTGCGCCGCCTCGTCCCCGCCCGCGCCCGGCCTGCCGATGACGCCGCAGGCAAGGCCACGGAGAGCACCCCGTGAGCGTGCTGCGGATGCCCGGCCTGCCGCCTTTCCCCGTTTTCCACCTGCGAGCGACGATCATGACCCCCTGCCCCGCCGGCCCTTCCGGCCACGCCGTGTTGCCGAAGGCCGCCCGGCTCGCCCTGATGGCCACGGTCGCGCTCAGTCTCGCCGGCTGCATGGTGGGGCCGGACTACCAGAAGCCGGCCATCGCCACGCCGGCGAAATGGAGCGGCACCGCCGCGGCGGGGGCCGACGTGACCGACGCCACGCCGCAGCTGGCGGCGTGGTGGCAGCGGCTGGGCGACCCGCAGCTCGATGCCCTGATCAACGAGGCTGTCGCCGGCAACCTCGACGTCGCCACCGCCAAGGCCAAGGTGCGCGAGGCCCGCGCCACCTACCGGCAGGCCGGCGGCACGCTGGCGCCGAGCGTCAGCGCCTCCGCCTCCGCCACCCGCGCCGCCAACGGCGGCAACGTGTCGGATACCGGCGACATCACCATCGCCGGTCCGTTCAACACTCTGCAGGCCGGTTTCGACGCCAGCTGGGAAATCGATCTCTTCGGCGCCAACCGCCGCACGATCGAGGCCGCGCGCTACAGCGCCGATGCCGCGGACGAGGAACTGCGCGCGACGCTGGTCACACTCATCGGCGACGTTGCCTCCAACTATGTCGCCGCGCGCAGCTATCAGGCGCGCATCGCGCTTGCCCGCCGCACCGCCGCCTCGCAGCGCGAGACCGCCGCCCTCACCCGCACCAAGCTGGAGGCCGGCGCCGCCTCGGCCATGGATGTCGCCAACGCCACCGGCCTTGCCGCCTCCACCGAGGCGGATATCCCGACGCTGGAAACCGCCTATGCGGAGAGCGTCCACCGCCTCAGCATTCTCACCGGTCAGGCCCCGGGCGCGCTCAACGCACGCATGAAGGCGGCAAAGCCCATCCCCGCGCCGCGCCTGCCGCTGGCGGCGGGCATTCCGGCGGATATCGTTTCCAGCCGCCCGGATGTGCGGCAGGCCGAGCGCCAGCTGGCGCAGTCCACCGCCAGGGTCGGCAACGCGGTCGCCAACCGCTATCCGAGCGTCAGCCTCACCGGTGCGGTCTCGACCTCCGGCGTGCGCATCGGCGATCTTGCCAGACAATCGTCGGTCAGCTGGTCGTTCGGCCCCACGGTTAGCGTGCCGGTGTTCGAGGGCGGGCAGCTCAAGGCCGCGGTCGATATCGCCGCCGCGCAGCGCGATCAGTATTTCCTCGCCTATCACGCCGCCGTGCTGACGGCGATGGAGGACGTCGACAACGCCATTGTCGCGCTGGGACAGGAACGCCTGCGCCGCGGCAAGCTCGCCAGCGCCGCCGGCGCCTATCGCGATGCCGCCCGGCTTTCGCGCGCGCTCTACCAGAGCGGCTCCACGTCGTTCCTCGATGTGCTCGATGCGGAGCGCTCGCTCTATTCGGCCGAAGATGCGCTGATCCAGAGCCGCGCAGCCATCGCCACCGATTATGTCGCCCTCAACAAGGCGCTCGGCGGCGGGTGGGACGGGGTCATCGATGCCAGCAAGCCGGTCGTGACCGACACCCGGACATGGCCGAAACCGGAAATCGGCCGCATCGGCCCGCCGGAGCCGGCTTCGGCCATTGCGCCGCTGCCGGCTGAGACCCCGGCTCGCGGCAAATCCTGATTTGCGGGGCACCGCCGCCCCGTCCGCCCCGTCCGCACCAGCAGGGTGTATGAAACGATGACGATCAAACGACGCCCGCTGCTGTGGGGGCTGGCCGTGCTGGCCATCGCCGGCGGCGGGCTGGCGCTGCGCAGCGGCTTTTCCGCCCGGCCGCAGGCCACGGTCATGACCGCGCCGGTCACCGTCGGCAGCATCGAGGAAACGGTGCTCGCCAACGGCATCCTGAAACCGGTGCGGCTGGTGGCCGTCGGGGCGCAGGCCTCCGGCCGCATCACCGCGGTGCATGTGAAGACCGGCGACACGATTACCGCCGGCAGCCTGATTGCCGAGATCGACTCGGTGACGCAGCAGAACGATGTGCGCACCACCGAGGCCGCCCTTGCCAACGTGCGCGCCCAGCGCGCCGAGAAGGAGGCGACCCTGCTGCTTGCGCGGCAGACGCTGGCCCGGCAGCAGAAGATGGTGAGCCAGCGCGCCGTTTCGCAGGCCGACTATGACAGCGCCGTTGCCGATGTCGCCGCGACCACGGCCCAGATCGCCGCGCTCGATGCCCAGATTGCCGAGGCCGGGGTGGCCGTGGACAACGCCCGCGCCAATCTGGGCTATACCCGCATCACCGCGCCCATCGACGGCACGGTTCTGGCGGTGGTCAGCCAGGAGGGGCAGACCGTCAACTCCACCCAGTCCGCGCCGACCATCATCGTGCTCGGCGACCTGACCGCGATGACCGTGCGGGCCGAGATTTCCGAAGCCGATGTCGTCAGCACCCGGCCCGGGCAGGCGGTGTGGTTCACCATTCTGGGCGAGGCCGACCGCCGGTTCGAGGCAAAGCTCGCCGCCATCGAGCCCGCGCCGGAATCGGTGCGCAACGATTCCTCGTTCAGCACCACGACATCGTCGAGTTCCACCTCGTCATCGTCCTCGGAGGCGATCTACTACAACGGCGTTTTCACCGTGCCCAACCCGGACGGCGTGCTGCGCACCTATATGACGGCCGAGGTGCACATTCTGCTCGCCGAGGCGCACGACGTGCTGACCATTCCCGCCAGCGCCCTCGGCGCCCGCGGGGCGGATGGCCGCTATACCGTCCGCGTGCTCGGTGCCGATGGCGCCGTGAGCGGGCGCGCCGTGGAGATCGGCCTCAATAACCGCATCATGGCGGAGGTGCGCAGCGGACTTGAGAAGGGCGACCGGGTGGTGACGGGCGAGGCCGGCAGCGCCGCGGCATCGGGCCAGCGCTTCGGCCCGCCGCCGATGCTGTGACGGACCGCGACCATGAGTGAACCCCTCATCGAAATCCGCGGCCTGCGGCGGGCCTTCCCCGCCGGCGAGGGCGAAACGCTGGTGCTGAAGGATGTCGACCTCACCATCGCCGCCGGCGAGATGGTGGCAATCGTCGGCGCCTCCGGCTCCGGCAAGTCGACGCTGATGAACATCCTCGGCTGCCTCGACAGGCCGAGCGGCGGCAGCTATCGCATCCGCGGCCGCGAGGTGGCCGACCTCGGGCCGGACGAACTGGCGGCGCTGCGCCGCGAGCATTTCGGCTTCATCTTCCAGCGCTATCACCTGCTCGGCGAACTGACGGCCCTCGGCAACACCGAGGTTCCGGCCATCTATGCCGGCCGGGCGCCGGCCCTGCGCCGCACCCGCGCCCTCGCCCTGCTTGAGCGTCTCGGCCTTGCCAGCCGCGCCGATCACCGGCCCGGCCAGCTTTCCGGCGGCCAGCAGCAGCGCGTCTCCATCGCCCGCGCACTGATGAACGGCGGCGAGTGCATCCTCGCCGACGAGCCGACCGGCGCCCTCGACCGCGCCAGCGGCGATGAGGTGCTGCGCATTCTGGAGGAACTGAACGCCGAGGGCCGCACGGTCATCATCGTCACCCACGACATGAACGTCGCCGCCCGCGCCGGCCGCATCGTGGAAATCAGCGACGGCGCCATCGTCGACGACCGCCAGACCGGCAGGCCGGCCCCGCAGCCCGCCGCACCAGCGCAATCGCCCGCCGCTGCCCCGGCGCAGCCGCCCGCTGCCGCCGGCCGCTGGCGGGCCATGGCCGACCGCTTCTCCGAGGCGCTGCGCATGGCACTGCTGGCCATGAACGCCCACCGGCTGCGCACCTTCCTGACGATGCTCGGCATCATCATCGGCATCGCCTCCGTGGTCTGTGTCGTGGCGCTCGGCGAGGGGTCGCGCCGGAAGGTGCTCGCCAACATTTCCAGTCTCGGCACCAACACGCTGGAGATCTTCGCCGGCAAGGACTTCGGCGACATCCGCTCCGCCAGGATCACCACGCTGGTGGTGGCCGACGCCGATGCCCTGCGCCAGTTGCCGTTCGTGGCTGCCGTCACGCCGACGGTTTCCACCTCCACGACCGTGCGCTCCGGCAACAAGGAGGCGAACGCCCTCGTCAACGGCGTCGGCGCACAATATTTTTCCGCCAAGGGCCTGAAACTGCAGACCGGCCGCCTCTTCACCGAAGACGACGTGCGCTACCGGCGGCAGGATGCCGTCATCGACGAAAACACCCGCAAGACACTGTTCGGCGATGACAGCGGCATCGGGCAGATCGTCTTCGCCGGCACGGTTCCGGTGCGGGTCACGGGCGTCGTCAACACCCAGCAGGGCGGCTTCGGCGGTTCGCAGAACCTCTCCGTCTACCTGCCCTACACCACCGTGCAGACGCGCTTTCTGGGCGACACGTCTCTGCGCTCCATCACGGTGCGGGTGCGCGACGATGCCCCCATGACTGCCGCCGAGCAGGCCGTGACCGACTTTCTCACCCAGCGCCACGGCACGAAGGATTTCTTCATCCTCAACACCGACGACATCCGCCAGACCATCACCAGCACCACCGACACCCTGACCATGCTGATCGCGGCCATTGCCGTGATTTCGCTGATGGTCGGCGGCATCGGGGTGATGAACATCATGCTGGTCTCGGTCAGCGAGCGGGTGGCGGAAATCGGCGTGCGCATGGCGGTGGGGGCGCGGCGCAGCGACATCCTGCAGCAGTTCCTCATCGAGGCGGTGCTGGTGTGCATCATCGGCGGCGCGCTGGGCATCGCCGCCGCCCTCGGCTTCGGCGCGGCCTTCACGCTCACCGGCTCCAACTTCACGCTGATCTATTCCACGACATCGATCGTCGCCGCCCTCGGCTGTTCCAGCCTGATCGGCATCACCTTCGGCTACCTGCCGGCCCGCAACGCCTCGCGGCTCGACCCCGTGGCCGCCCTCTCCCGCGCCTGAAGGCGCGCCGGCTTGTAACTTTGAAAACGGCATCGTACGCATATTGCAGGATCAACAGCGGTGCCGCGGACTGCCGCGGCACGGGCGGGCAGCGATGACGGCCGGGGCAGATCACACCGCCTTGCAGCGCCAGCAGGAAGCCGGGGCCGGCAGCGGCACCCCCGCCGCACCGCGGCGCCGCGGACGCCCGCGTCTGGCCTCGCCCGAAGACTACCGCGCCCGCATCACCCACGCCGCCCGCCAGCTCTTCCTTGAGCGCGGGTACGCCGGGCTGACGATGGACAGCGTTGCCGCCGCCTGCCAGATTTCCAAGAAAACGCTGTACCAGTTCTTCGCCAGCAAAGTGTCGCTGATGGCCAGCGTGGTCGATGCGCACCGGCTGATGATTCTGGCCCTGCCCGGCGACTATTCCGCCCTCAGCCCGGAAGATGCACTGGCGGCGATCTTCCGCATCGACCTTGGCTGCATCGAGGCCACCGCCAGCATCGAACTGCTGCAGCGCATCTCCGAAGAAGCCCGCAACAGCCCGGAACTGCGGGCCATCGTGCGCGAAATCGGCTCGGATGTTTCCCAGCGCCTGCTGGCCGAATGGCTCGACGGAGAACAGGCCGCCGGCCGCCTCGTCGTGCCCGACAGCACGGCACTGGCCTACCTGCTGATGTCGATCGTCTACAGCCCCCTGATCTCCAGCCGCAGCGGCTGCGTCAGCACCCCGCACGGCACCGCCCGCCAGACCTATCTGCGCGGCGCCTTCCGCATCATCGTCGACGGAATCCGCCCCCGGCCCTGAGCCCGCCCGGC
>NZ_DAISHT010000179.1:0-5345 GCF_036822375.1 Pseudoxanthobacter sp.
AATGGCGGAGACGAGGGGATTCGAACCCCTGATACGGCTTTAGACCGTATAACGGTTTAGCAAACCGCCGCCTTCAGCCTCTCGGCCACGTCTCCGGCGCTGTTTCCCGTAGCGGCTCCGGCAGGCCGGGTCAATGGCTCCGGCCTGCAAAAGCACTGGAAACGCAGCGGCGCGGCGTGATGACCACAGGGCGGGCCGGCAATGAGCCGGCTTGCGGCCTGCGCCACCGCTGCGCCACCGCTGCGCCGGCGGCGTGACAGGGCGGCTTTGCATGGCTGGCGCGGCGTCATTGGCAGGGGTCTGCGGCTGGCCGGCGACGGGCAGGGCATGCTATATGATTTGAAATCAAATCATTTGAATCAGAAATAAGCCATGAGTCCTTCCCTCACCGAGCGGGAACGCTTCGGAATGCTGTTTGTCGGCGTTGCCCGGCGCTGGCGGGCAACGCTTGATGCCGGGCTTGCCTGTCTGGGCCTGTCGGATGCCAGCTGGCCGCCGCTGGTTCATATCGCCCGGTCCGGCGGCGGGCTGTCGCAGAAGGATCTGGCCGCCCGCATCGGCATCGACGGTTCCAGTCTCGTGCGTCTGATCGACCTTCTGGCCGCGCGCGGGCTGGTGGAGCGGCGGCACGATGCGGCCGACCGGCGTGCGAACCTGCTGTTTCTCACGCCCGCCGGCGAGGCCGCCGTGGTGGATGTGCAGCGCACGCTGAGCCGCATCGAGGGTGAGATGCTGTCAGCCCTCGGCAATGCCGATCTGAAGGCGCTCGTCGCCGCGCTGGAGGCCATTGACGGCCGCATCGCGGCCATGCGGCAGCCGGGGGACGGGCCGTCAGGGAACGGGCCTTCAGGGAGCGGACAGTCATGAGCTGCGCGGTTTCTCTGCCGGCCGCGCTGGAGCGGCTGGGCTTCAGCCCGGTGCGGCTCGGCTTCACGCTGCGCACGGCGGCCGCGGCCGCGCTGGCGCTGATCGTTGCCTGGCTCCTCGGGCTTGAGCACCCGCAATGGTCGGCCATGACGGTGTGGGCGGCATCGCTGCCGGTGCGCGGTCAGCTTCTGGAGAAAAGCGGCTTCCGCGCGGCGGGCACCGTGGTGGGCGCGCTGGCCGGCATCGGGCTGCTGGTGCTGTCCGGCGGGGCGCCGGCCATCATCGTGCCGGGGCTGGCGCTGTGGATCGGGCTGTGCGCCTTCACCGGCAACGTCGTGCGCGGCTTTGCCTCCTACGGGTCGATGCTGGCCGGCTACACGGCGGCCATGGTCACGCTGCTGCACAGCGCCCACACCGCCGATCCCTTCGCCATCGGCATCGATCGCATGCTCACGGTGCTGACCGGCGTTGCGGTGGCGCTGGTCGTCGGCTGGGTGTTCGGCGCGCGCAGCGATCCCGACAGCCTCGCAGAGCGCCTTGCGGGCCTCTCCGCCCGCGTGCTGGCCGGCCTTGCCGCCCACCTCACGGCCACTGACACCGGGGCCGGGGCGGCGGCGCGGCGCGAACAGCAGGCGCTGCTGGCGGAAATGGCGGTAATCGAAGAGGGGCTCGACAGCCACGCCGCCGGGTCGCGCCGGTCGCGCGGGGCGGTGCGCACCATCCGGCGGCTTCTGTCTGCACAGGTGGCGGTGGTGCTGTGGATGCGTCGCGGCGTGCAGCCGGCCGGCGGCGCGGCGGTGGCGGCCTGTCTGCGACAGGCGCCGGCAGCTCTCGGCGCCGGCCGGTTTGCCGAGGCCGAAGAGGCCTGCGTGCAGGCGGCCCGTCATCTTGCAGGCGACGATCTTGCCGGCGGCAATCTCGCGGGCGGCGATGCGGTGCTGCGCGAGGCGCTCGTCACGCTGGCGCGGTCGCAGAGCGCGGTGGCGGCCGGCGGCCCGCCCGCGGCGGCCTCGCCGGCGGCCCCGCCCGTGGTGCTGCACCGCGACTGGGTCGGGGCCCGGCAATCGCTCATCCGCTCGGCGGTGGTCATTCTGCTGGTGGGCGGGCTGTGGCTGGCCACCGGCTGGCCGGCCGGTGCCTTCATGCTGCTGGGCACCACCATCATGACGACGGTGTTTTCCACGGTCGATAACCCGGCGGTGCTGCTGCGGCAGGTCATCTTCGGTCAGGCGCTGGGGGCAGCAGGCGCCTTTGCCTGCCGCTGGCTGGTGTGGCCGATGATGAGCAGCGATTTTGGGCTGGTGCTGTCGATGCTGCCGTTCATTGCCGTGGGCGGCGTGCTGTTCGGCCATCGCCGCGCCAGCGGGCCGATCGGGTTCGACTACAACATGGTCATGCTGCTGCTGCTGCAGCCCGCCCTGCCGCTCACCGCCTCGCCCGCCCATTCGCTGATGACGGCCGCGGCCGTGGTGCTGGGGCCGGCCATCGGGCTGGTGGCGTTCATGGCCATCTTCCCGGTCGACGGCCGGCGCCGTCTCGGCACCCTCGTGGCCATGATGGTGCGCGAGACGGAGACGATGGCGGCGCGGACGGGCCTTGTGCAGCACCGGCCGGTGTGGCGGGCGCGGCTCTATCACCGCGTGCTGCGGCTGGTGCGCTGGGCCGACAAGACCGGTGCGGACCGTGCGGCGGCGGTGGAGGGCGGTTTTGCGGTGCTGCTGCTGGGCTCTGCCATTCTGCATATCGACGGCGTGCTGGCGGCGGGCAGCGCGGCACCGGCCACGGTGCGGGCGCTGCACACCGCGCGGGCGCGGCTGCGCCAGACCGGGCGCGACCCGCAGCGGGCGGCCCGCGCCCTTGCCACCGCGGCGCGCCGCGCCGGGGCCGACCCGGCAGCGGATGCCCCGCTGCTGGCCGAGGCCGCGCGGGCCCTTGCCGCAAGCGCCGGCTTTCTGGCCACCCGCCCGGCTGCACCGGCGGGGACTGAACCCTGAACCCGGCCGGCGGCAAGCCGGCCCCGGCTGCTCCTGCCGGGACTGAACCCCGGACCCGGCCGGCGGCAAGCCGGCCCCGGCTGCTCCGGCTGGGACTGAACCCCGGACCCGGCCATCGGCAAGCCGGCCCCGGCTGCACCGGCGGGGACTGAACCCTAGACCCGGCCGGCGGCAAGCCGGCCGAGGCGCAGACCGGCGTCGTGGAGGGCGGCGGCCGGAAAGCCGCTGAAGCCGATGACGAGCCCGCGCCGCGGCGCGGCCGTGACGAACATCGGCGACAGCGCGGCCGCCCCGATGCCGTGCTGCCGTGCGGTGCGGGCAAGGGCGACATCGTCGCTGTCCGGCGGCAGCGGGCAGATGAGGTGCAGCCCCTGATCGGGTGCGACGGCGGCAAGCCCGCCCTGCCGCAGACCCTCCACCAGCGCATCGCGGCCAAGGCGGGCGGCGCGGCGGGCGCGGCGCAGGTGGCGGGCAAGATGGCCCTGCCGCAGAAAGGCGGCCAGCGGGGCTTCCGCCAAGGCCGACGGGCTGCGGTCGGTGCGCGCCCGCAGCGCCATCAGCGGCGCCATCAGGGCCTCCGGCACCACGGCATAGCCCATGCGCAGGCCGGGAAACAGCACCTTGGAGAAACTGCCGAGATAGATCACGCGGCCGGCATCGTCGATGCCCTGCAGGGCGGTCAGCGGTGCGCCGGCATAGCGGAACTCGCTGTCGTAGTCGTCCTCGATGATCCAGCCGTCGGTCTCGCGCGCCCAGGCCACCAGTGCCAGCCGTCGCCGCATCGTCATGGCCACGCCGAGCGGAAACTGGTGCGAGGGCGTGACGCACACGGCGCGCGCCGCCGGGCACAGCCGGCGGCCGGCGGCCACGTCCAGTCCCTCGTCATCGACGGGAACCCCGGTAAGCACCAGCCCGGCGCCCCCGAAGGCGGCCCTTGCCATCGGATAGCACGGGTCTTCCGTCCACACCGCGTCGCCGGGCCGGAAGGCCGTGCGGATGATGAGGTCCAGACCCTGCTGGCTGCCGCTGGTGAGCACGATCTGCTCTGCCGTGCAGCGCACGCCGCGCGCGCCGGCGAGATAGTCGGCGATGGCCGCGCGCAGGTCCGCACTGCCGCGGGCGTCGCAGTAGCCGAAGAAGGAGGCGGGCGGGCGGTGCAGGTGGCGGTTCAGCAGGCGGCGGAACAGCGCCATGGTCTGCTCGTCCGGCGTGGAAACGCCGAGCGTGCCCGGCAGCAGCAACGGCTCCGCGGCGCCGGCGCCGGCCGGCGGGGCGGCCGGGCGGGGCGCAAGCGCGGGCACCGCTGTGGCCACGAAGGTGCCGGCGCCGGTCCGTGCCTCGGCAAAGCCGTCGGCCACCAGCATCTCGAAGGCGGCAACCGCTGCCCCGCGCGAAAGGCCGAGCGCCCCGGCGAGGTGGCGTGTGGCCGGCAGCCGGTCGCCGGGCGCAAGACGTCCGGTCTCGATCAGCGTGCGCAGCGCCCGGTAAAGCGCCTGCGGTCGCGGTCCGCTGCCGGGCGTGACCGGAATGAGGGTCGTCCAGTCCGGATTGGTCTTCTGTTTTTGTGCCAAAGTGGACCTTTTTCAAACCAATGGCGAACCTTAAGCCTTGCTGCGCTGCAGAGGCAATGCCGCCCCGGCAGGCCGGACAGGGAAGACCACCATGCAGGACGCGGCCGCCACCGCCGAAACCTATGCCGTGAGTGCGCGCAATCGTGTGAAGCGGCTGCATGGCCGCGGCCATTACGAGCGCGCGGCGGTTCATGCCGTGCTCGATGCCGGGCTGATGTGCCATGTGGCTTATGTCATCGACGGCCAGCCCTATTGCACGCCCACCATGCACTGGCGGGTGGGCGACCGGCTGTTCTGGCACGGCTCGTCGGCCAGCCGCATGCTGCGCCACCAGAAGGCCGGCGTGCCGGTCTGTCTGACGGTGTCGCTGCTCGACGGTCTGGTGATGGCGCGCTCGGGCTTCAACCACTCGCTCAATTATCGCGCGGCGATGTGCTTCGGCACCGCCCGGCTGGTGGACGATCCGGCGGCGAAGGCGGAGGCGATCCGCGGCGTGGTGGAGCGGTTCTATCCGGGCCGCGATGCGCACCTGCGCCCGCTCAGCGCCCAGGAGCTCAAGGCCACCGCGGTCATGACCATGCTGATCGACGAGGCCTCGGCCAAGGTCAGGGCGACGGGCGTGGGCGATGACGAGGCGGATTACGGTCAGCCGGTGTGGGCGGGCGTGGTGCCGGTGCACACCGTGGTGGGCGAGCCCGAGCCGTGTCCGCGCGTGCTGCCCGGCACGCTGCCGGCGGCCGGCCTTGGCCCCTACCGCCCCGGCCGCCCGTTCGACGAGGCCCTGCGCGAGGCGCAGCGGCTTTATGAGGGCGCGGCGGACTGAACCGGCCGGGCGCAGCGGCCCCGGCGGGTCGTGCCGCCGGGGCTGCCGCTTGCCGTCAGTTGCGCCGGCTGAGCCGCGTCCGCTTCGTTC
>NZ_DAISHT010000179.1:5445-6840 GCF_036822375.1 Pseudoxanthobacter sp.
TTCGTTCCGCCCGGGCCGCCGTGAGCCCCGCGGCTCATTCGGCCGGGGGCGCCGGCCATCCGTTCTGCCCGCCGCTGCCGCCCGGACCGCCGGTCTGGCCGGGCATGGCGCCGTTCTGGGGCGGCCGGCCGCCGGGCGGGCCGTTGCGCACCTTGCCCGGCACGGGGCCGCATTTGCAGGGCGCGCCGTCTTTCAGCGGGGCCACGCCGGCGCGCGGCGGCGGGGGCAGCGGACACGGCCGGGCGGCCTTCTGGCCCTGTTGCGTCAGCGGAACGCACATCGGCGGCGGCGGCCGGTTGCGGTCCTGTCCGCCCTGTTCGCCGCCGGGCCGGGCGGGCTGCGCCACAGCCGCCGCAGCCATCAGGCAGCTGCCGAGCAGAATGCCAAATCGCAGCGCACCGGTTCGTGTCATCGTGTCAGTCCTTCGTGGTCTTGCCTGCAGCAGCCTGCGACCGGTGCAACGCGGCACCGGCACAGAGCCTCGCAGGCTGAACGCGCGGCAGGCCGCTTTCCGACGCGACAACGGGCGCCTCACGGAGTTGTCATCCGCGCGACCGGACGCGGAAACGGCGGCTTTACGCTGTATTAACCTCGTTTGTTAATGGTTGCCGGAAGGCGGACGGGCCGCCTTTCAGGCGAGTTGTATGGTTTTGGCGCCCTTCGGCATCGATGGACATGGCACCGGAGACGGTATCCGGCCGCGCCGTGTGCGGCGGCGGGCCGGTGCAGCTTTGCTGCCGGTGCTGCTGCTTGCCGTCGGGCTCGCCGGCTGTGCCGGCGGCCGGCCGCAGGGCGCGGCCGACGCGTTTCGTCTGACGCCGCTGCCGCCGGGCGCCGCGCTGGTGCTGCCGCCGGCCGGGCAGGGCAGCGTGCTGGCCGTGGTGGAGCAGCGCCAGAACGGCGGCCTCCAGCAGACCGTCCTGCTTGTTTCGCCGGCGCAGCGCGAACTCGGGCAGAATGCCATCGATGTCATGGTTGCGCCGGCCGGTGCCGACGCCGCCCGCGCGGCCGCGCCTTCGCCGGCGGAGATCGCCCGCGAGATGGCCCGGGTCATGCCGATGCCGATGGTGATTTCTGCCGACACCGGCCACAACCTCTACGGCCCGTTCGGTTTTGCGGTGGGCGGCAACGCGGCGGCGGCCTGCTTCTATGGCTGGCAGGACCTTCTGGTCGGGGGACTGGCCAGCGCCGGCCCGGCGGACCTTTCCTCGGTGCGGCTGCGCGTCCGGCTCTGCGCGCGCGGCGGCGGGGTGGAAAGGCTGCTGGCGTTCATGCAGGGCATCAGCGTAGGCGCCGCGCCGGCCCCTGCGGCCGGCTTCGGCGGCGGGCCACCACGGGCGATGTCCGCACGCCTGCCGGCGCCGGTTACAGCCATGCCCGCCACAGCCATGCCCG
>NZ_DAISHT010000180.1:0-6831 GCF_036822375.1 Pseudoxanthobacter sp.
CTGCGCACGTCGCCATCCTCGCATGGCTGACGGTGTCGCTGCCTGCGCCGGATTCGTTCAAGACCGCGCCGGTGGACGCGCTGCCGGTCGATCTGGTGCCCATCGGGGATGTGACCAACATCCACAAGGGCTCGAAGACGGCGCCGAAGAGCGAGGCGCCGCAGGCCTCGCCGATCGAGACCAAGCATCGCGACCGGCCGGGCGAGAACGTCGGCAATTCCACCACCGATCAGGATACGCCGCCGACGCCGGAGGCGGAAAAGGCGCCGGTGACGCCGGCGGCCAGCGAGCCGCCGCCCCCGCCGCCTTCCAAGGAGCCGGCCCCGCCGACGCCGAAGCCGCCCGAGCCGCCGAAGCCGCCGGAACCGACCCCGCCGGAGCCGAAAGCCGAGCCGGCGCCGCAGCCGCCGCAGCCGCAGGCGGCTGAGGAGACCCCGCAGGAAGAGACGCCGGACGCCCCGGCGCCGACGCCGAAGCCCGTGGTGCCGCAGGCGAAGCCGACCCCGCCGAAGCCCGCCCCGACGCCGCCCAAGCCGACGCCGAAGGCGGAGACCAAGACGAAGACCGAGACGGCGGCCAAGCCGCAGGACAAGGCGGCCGACAAGAACTTCTCCGACGACATTGCGGCGCTGCTGAACAAGACCAAGCCGGCCGGCGGCGGCACCGCCTCGTCGAAGGATCCCGTTGCGCTGGGTTCGCCCAAGGGCAAGGGCAAGGGGGCGCTGACCCAGACCGAGCTTGACGCGCTGCGGGCGCAGATCGCCCAGTGCTGGAACCCGCCGGTGGGGGCCACCGACGCCGACGACCTGAAGGTGGTGCTGCAGCTGCAGCTGGCGCCGGACGGCACGGTGATGGGCAGCCCGCAGGTTCTGAATTCCGGCTCCAGCCCGTTCTTCCGGGCGGCGGCGGACAGTGCGCGGCGGGCCGTGATGCGGTGCCAGCCCTACAAGCTGCCGCCGGAGAAATATGATGTGTGGCGGGATGTGAAGGTCAACTTCGACCCGCGGGAGATGCTTGGGGGCTGAGTGTCTTTGCGGGGGCGGGCTGCCCCCGGGTCTGGCGTTCGATGCTGCTGCCGGGGCCGCCTCAGGGCCGGCGCCGGGGCAGCGGGTCCGGTCTTGCGGGCCGCGGCCTGCGGGCGGCGGTTGCAGCATTTGCGTTTGTTCAAATCCGTACGGAAACTTGTTCGGGATACGTTCACCATGACGATCAATGTGGCGATGGCAATGCCGCGCCTGACAATGGCGATGCAGGCCGGCCTTGCCGGGGGGCGGCGGCTGGCGGTTGCGGCTGCCGCGGCCGCAGCCCTCGGCCTCGCTCTTGTGCAGCCGGCTGCTGCTCTGGTGGAGATCGACGTCACGCAGGGCAATGTCGAGCCGATGCCGATTGCGCTGCCGAACTTCGTCTCGCAGGGCGACATCGGCGCGCAGATCACGCAGGTCATCACCGCCGACCTCGCGCGCACCGGGCTGTTCCGCCCCATCGATCAGGCCGCCTTCATCGAGAAGATCACCGATCCCAACGGCGTGCCGCGCTTCCCCGACTGGCGCGCGATTAACGCGCAGGCGCTGGTGGTGGGCTCGGTGGCCAGCGTCGGCGGCAATCTGCAGGCCGATTTCCGCCTGTGGGACGTGTTCGCCGGCGAGCAGATGGCCGGCCAGCAGTTCACCACCTCGGCCGCCAACTGGCGCCGGCTCGCCCACATCATCGCCGATGCCATCTATGAGCGTCTGACCGGCGAGAAGGGCTATTTCGACACCCGCGTCGCCTTCGTCTCCGAGACCGGGCCGAAGACGAAGCGCGTGAAGCGCCTCGCCATCATGGACTATGACGGCGCCAACGTGCGGGCGCTGACCGCCGGCGACACGCTGGTGCTGACGCCGCGCTTCTCGCCCACCAGCCAGCAGCTCACCTACATGGCGTTCGGCAACAACACCGACCCGAAGGTCTATCTGCTCGACCTCGGCTCGGGCCAGCGTCAGGTGCTGGGCAACTTCCCCGGCATGACGTTTGCGCCGCGCTTCTCGCCCGACGGCAGCCGCGTCGTCATGAGCCTGCAGCAGGACGGCAATGCCAACCTTTACGCGATGGACCTGCGGTCGCGTCAGGTTACGCGCCTGACCAATTCGGCGGCGATCGACACCAGCCCGAGCTATTCGCCGGACGGCGCGCAGATCGTGTTCGCCTCCGACCGCGGCGGCCAGCCGCAGCTTTATGTGATGCCGGCCGGCGGCGGCAGCGGCAACCGTATCTCGTTCGGCAACGGCAGCTATTCGACGCCGGTGTGGTCGCCGCGCGGCGACCTGATCGCCTTCACCAAGCAGAGCGGCGGTCAGTTCCAGATCGGCGTCATGAAGCCGGACGGGTCCGGTGAGCGCATCCTGTCGTCGAGCTTCCACAACGAAGGCCCGACCTGGGCGCCGAACGGCCGCGTGCTGATGTTCTTCCGCGATGGCGGCGGCCCCAACGGCGGCCCGCAGCTGTGGACGGTGGACCTCACCGGCCGCATGGAGCAGCGCGTGCAGACCCCGGGCTTCGCCTCCGATCCGGCCTGGTCGCCCTCGCTCGACTGAGCCCGACGCTTTCCGGTGCCGGCGCATGGCCGGCACCGGCCGAGATCGCCGGCCACTGTGGCCGGCCGGTCACGCGCCGAAAGGCGCAGGACCTGCTATTAACCAAGACCTGTTATTAACCATACGGACACACAACCCCCGCCTGCCGCACCCCGGCATGTCTCAGGAGTGATCTCGCAATGATCGGTTATCTGGCGCAGGGGCGCGCCATCAAGCTCGCGGCCGCCTTCTGCGGTCTTCTCGCGGTTTCGGCCTGCGCCGACAAGAACGCCAACCAGCTCGGCCTCGGCGGCGCCGCCGGTCAGGCCACCCCCGGTTCGCCGCAGGACTTCGTGGTCAACGTCGGCGACCGCGTGTTCTTCTCCGTCGACCAGACCGATCTCAGCGATCAGGCCCGCGCCACTCTCGACCGTCAGGCGCAGTGGCTGAACCGCTACTCGCAGTATACCGCGACCATCGAGGGCCATGCCGACGAGCGCGGCACCCGCGAGTACAATCTGGCGCTGGGCGCCCGCCGCGCGGCCAACACCCGCAACTATCTCGCCAGCCGCGGCGTTGCCGCCAACCGCATGCGCACCATCTCCTACGGCAAGGAACGCCCGGTGGCGGTGTGCGATGACGAATCGTGCTGGTCGCAGAACCGCCGCGCGGTCACGGTGCTGAACGGCGCCAACTGATCGCGGCCGGTCCGGCCCTGAAGAATCGGTTCGCGGGCCGTCCTGCCGTTTCCGGCGGGGCGGCCCGCAGCCGTTTCCGGGCCCGGTGCGGGCCGGGGCCAAACTTTGGACCAACTTGCCCGTTCACATTTCGTCAACGAACCCGGCAGGGACCGGGGTCGGGGGACCTGATTCCGGTGGTACTGCGCGCGCTTTGCCGGTTCTGTTGCCTGCGGGCCGCTCTCAGCCCGCCGTCGCGATGGTAAAAGGGCTCCTCCGTTCTGACGGGCCGGCCCCGGGGCGCCGGCGATGGCCGCGTTGCCGGAGGGCGCCGGAAGTGGCGTCACGGAATGCACCGGAATAGGCTCCACGAAGAAATGCTCCACGAAAGGGGACAGGCAAGGCGATGATGTCGGGGACGTTTTCACGGGGCGTGCGGCCGCCCGGCCGCGCGGCGCGCGCCGGCCGGCTGGCGGCGCTGGCGGCGGCCATCGGGCTGTTGCTGGCGCCGGGGGCTGCCAATGCCCAGCTTTTCGGCGGCAACAACAACGCCACCCAGAACCAGATGTCGAACATGTCGGTCAGGCTCGATCAGGCGGAAAGCCAGATGCGGGCGCTGAACGGCCAGATCGAACAGCTGAATTTCCAGATCAAGCAGTTGCAGCAGTCGCTGCAGCGCATGCAGGAAGACAACGAATACCGCTTCCAGCAGCTTGAAGGCGGCAAGGGTGCAGCCCCGGCCGCACCGGCCAAGCCGGTGAAGAAATCGGATGCCGGCACGCCCGGCGGTGGCCCGCAGGTTGCCGCCGCCGACGGCTTCTCCACCCAGCCCGACGCCGCAGCCGCGGCGTCGGGAGGGGCCGCCCCCGGCACGATCTCCGCGCAGGACGTTGCCACAGCGCAGGGGCCGGGCGCCGATGCCGCCGCCGGCGCCGGCCCGATGGACCTGACGGCCCTCATCCGCGCCAACGATCCCTCCGCCGATGTCGACACGGCCACCGCCGCCACCGGCCCCGCCGCCGGGGCGCCGCCCGCCAGCCTCGGCACGCTGCCTGCGGATGCCGCCGGCACCAACGTGCCGCCGATGCCCGCCGCGCCGGCCGCCCCCGATGCCGGCGCCGGCACCCGGCAGGTGGCTGCCGCCAACCCCGGCCCGGCCTCCAGCCCCCGGGCGGCCTACGATGTCGCCTACAACGCCATCCTGCGCGGCGATTATGCCAGCGCCGAGAGCGGTTTCCGGTCGTTTCTCACCGCCTATCCCGGCAACCGGCTGGAGCCCGACGCACAGTACTGGCTGGGCGAAAGCCTGTTCTCGCGCGGCAACTACCGCGATGCCGCCACCGCCTTCCTGGAGGGCTATACCCAGCATCCCGACGCCCGCAAGGCGCCCGACAGCCTGTTTAAGCTCGGCCTGTCGCTGAACGGCATGGGCGAGAAGAGCGCGGCCTGCGCCTCGTTCAAGGAGCTGCTGTCGCGTTATCCCAAGGCCTCCGCTGCCCTGCGCGACCGCGTGAAGGCCGAGCAGAAGAGCAACGGCTGCTGATGCGCCGCGCCGCCGCTGCACGGCAGCAGGCGGCAGAAAGACGGTGCCGGCGCCTTGTCGTATCCGCCGAAGCCGGCCGGCTCTGAGCCGGCAGATTTGCAGCATGACCGAGTCCGTTTCCGACACCGCCATCGCCGACGCTGACCTGCAGCGCTGGTTTCATCCGCTGAGCGCCCATTCGCGCGTGCTGCTCGCGGTTTCCGGCGGTTCCGATTCCACGGCGCTGGCCGTTCTTTTTGCCCGCTGGCGGGCGCTGGCCAATGCGCCGGTGCCGGATGCCATCGTGGTCACCGTCGATCACGGCCTGCGCGCCGCCGCTGCCGCAGAGGCTGCGGCCGTGGCCGCCCTTGCCGGCCGCCTCGGTCTGCCCCACCGCACCCTGCACTGGCAGGGCACAAAGCCGCAGGCCGGCGTTCAGGCGGCCGCGCGTGCGGCGCGCTATCGCCTGCTGGCCGCGTTTGCGCGCGAGGCCGGGGCGGGGGCCATCGTGACCGCCCACACCCAGGACGATCAGGCCGAAACCGTTCTGCTGCGTCTGGCGCGCGGCAGCGGCCTTGCCGGCCTTGGCGCCATGCACGCGGTGCGGCCGCTCGGCCCCGGCCTGGCGGTGCGGCGTCCGTTGCTGGCCGCCACCCGGGCGCAGCTGTGCGCCGCCCTCGTCGCGGCCGGCACCGGGTGGAGCGACGATCCCTCCAACGACGATCCGGCCTATGCGCGCGTGCGCCTGCGCCGCCTGATGCCGCAACTGGCCGCCGAAGGGCTGACCGCCGCCCGCCTTGCCGCCACCGCGCGCCACCTGCAACGCGCACACGCGGCCATCGAAGCGATGGCCGACACCCTGCTCGCGCAGGCGTCCGTGGCGAGGCTGCCGGAAGTCGTGGCCCTCGATGCCGGCCGGCTTGCCGCTGCGCACGAGGAGGTGCGCCTGCGCCTGCTTGCCCGGCTGATCGCCACTGTCGGCGGCGGCGAATACGGCCCGCGGCTGGAGCGGCTGGAGGCCGCCTGCGCGGCGCTGCTGGCGGGCAGCGAAAGGGCGAGCGCCGATGAAGGCAGCCTGCCCGCCGCGGACGGTCCGGAGGCGGCGACAAGCCCTGCCGTGACATGCTCTGCCGTGACCCGCCCTGAGGGGGCGCACCTTGCGGTGACCCGCACGCTCGGCGGTGTCACGCTCTGCCGCCGCGGCGGCTGGCTGTGGCTGTGGCGGGAGGCCGGGCGCGAGGGGCTGGAGCGGCTGTCGCTGGCGCCGGGCGAGACGGCGGTGTGGGATCGCCGCCTGTCGGTGTCGCTGCCGGCCTCGGCCACGGCCGGCGTGGACCTTGCGCCCCTCGGGGCGGGCACGGCGCGTGCGCTGGGGTTTGCGCCGTCGCTGGGCGCGGCGGGGCGCGTGCCGGCGGCAGCACTGCGCCCGCTCATGGCGGTGTGGCGGCAGGGGCGGGTGATCGCGGTGCCGGCCTTCGGCTGGCAGGCGGCCGGTGCCGGCCGCGATCTGCCTGAGACGAGCTGCCCGAGACGATCTGCCTGAGACGAGCTGCCGGTGATGGCTTGCCCGAGACGAGCTGCCGGTGACGACTTGCCGGCAACGGTGCCGTCTGCGCCGTTGTCTGCGGTGCGCCGGGGGGCGGGCGGGGCGGCGGGGCTGCTGTTTCCCGCAACACAACGTCGGCTTCACCCTTGGCATCGCCGGCCCCGGCACCTATGTTTGCCCGAAACAGAAGGGCGGGGTTCCGATCCCGCCATGGCGAAGGACCGGCCATGAACAATACCTTTCGGAACTTCGCGCTGTGGGTGATCATCGGTCTCCTGCTGATCGCGCTGTTCCAGCTCTTCCAGAGCCCGGGCAACCGCTCGGCCTCCACGGATATCCCGTTCTCGCAGTTCCTCGGTGATGTGAACGACGGGAACGTCAAGGCCGTGACCATCGTCGATCAGCAGATCTCCGGCACCTACAACCGCGGCGGTACGTTCCAGACCTTCGCCCCGCGCGATGCCAGCTATATCGACTCGCTCGAAGCCAAGGGCGTGACCATCACGGCCAAGCCGCCGGGCGAGAATTTCTCGC
>NZ_DAISHT010000181.1:0-6805 GCF_036822375.1 Pseudoxanthobacter sp.
TGGTGCCGAGACAGATGGCACTGACCTTCAGGCCGGAACGGCCGAGCGGGCGATAGTCCATGGGTGTCACTCCGGGGCGGGGCCGGCGGAAGCGCCCGGGAGGGGGCGGGGCCGGCGGAAGGGGATGCGACGCGGATGCGGCCGGCGGGAGAACCGCAGGGGTGCGGACCGGACGGCATTCGTCGATTGGCGATGAAACTGCCGGCGAAACCGCCCTGCCGTCAAGCCCCCCGCCGGCCGGCCTGCTTCCCGCCTGCCGGTCCTCCGCCTGCCGGCTGCGGCCGGCGGCGTGCCGTTCAGCCCAGCCGCATCGCCACCGCGCCGGCCACGATCAGCCCCGTTGCCGCAACCCGGGGCGGGGTCAGCCGCTCATGCAGCACCAGCGTGGCGATGACGAGGCCGAACAGGATGGCACTTTCACGAAGGGCGGCGACGCTGGCCACCGGCGCCCGTGTCATGGCCCACAGCGCCAGCGCATAGGAGGCCGTGTTGGCGGCACCGCCGCCGAGGCCGCGCTTCCAGCCGCGGCGCAGGCCGGCGGCGAAGGCGGCGCGGCGGGTTGCCGCCACCCACGCCACCACGGGAATGCCGCCCAGCAGGTAGATCCACAGCGTATAGCCCGCCGGGCTGCCGGAAAGCCGCACCCCGACACCGTCATTGAGGCTGTAGAGCGCGATCACCAGCGCATTGGCAAGCGACAGCCCCGCCGCGCGCAGCCCGCGCCCGCCCGGCCCGCGGCGACCGGCGATCATGGTCAGCACCCCGGCGGAGATGAGGCCGACGCCGGCCCACACCGGCGGCGACAGCGCCTCCCCCAGCACCGGCAGGCTGACCAGCGCCACCAGCACCGGCGCGGTGCCGCGCATCAGCGGATAGGCAAAGCTCATGTCGGCCGCCCGGTAGGCCGCCGCGACAAGGCCGAAATAGACACCCTGCAACACCGCCGAGACCGCGATGTGCAGCCAGGAGGCTGGTGCCGGCGCAGGCAGGAACGGCAGTGCCAGCGCCGCCACCACGGCCGCGCCGCCCGCCACCAGCGCGGTGGAGACCCAGGTATCCGCCGCTGCCTTGACGAGCGTGTTCCACAGCGCGTGCAGGGCCGCCCCGCACAGCACCACGATCATGACGCCTGCACTCAACTCCGCCTCCGTCCGGCCTGCCTCTTCCCGCCTTCGGCCGGAGCGGGGCGCATGCGGCACCTTTTAGCCGTCTTTGCCGGCGATACTCCGCCCGTTTCCGCTTCGCAACGGAAGGCTGCCATGATCGCACAATCGATCCGGGCCCTGCGGCGTCTGCCGAGCCGGGCCGAATTTCTGGCCGACGATATCGTCCACATCATCGGCCTCACGGCCGGCATCAGCGGCGCGGTGGTTGCCATCGTCATGGCGGCCTTTACCGGCCGTCCGCTGGAAATCGTGTCGGTGTCCATCTATGGCGCCGCACTGGTCACGATGCTGGCCTGCTCGGCGCTCTACAACATGCGCCGCACCAGCCGCCGCCGCGACCTGCTCGGCCGCCTCGATCACGCCGGTATTTTCCTGATGATCGCCGGCAGCTACACGCCGTTCGCCCTTGTCGCGCTCGGCGGGGCGTGGGGGTGGTCGCTGGTCGGCGTGGTGTGGGCCGGCGCGCTCGGCGGCGCCGTTCTCAAGCTGTTCCAGCCGCGCTGGTTCGAGCCGTTCGCGCTGCCGCTCTATCTCGGCCTCGGCTGGCTGATTCTGGTGGCGATCGGCCCGATGGCGGCTGCGGTCGGGGCCGGCACGCTGACGCTCATCGCCATCGGCGGCGCGCTCTACACCATCGGCGTGGTGTTTCACCTGTGGGAGCGGCTGCCGTTCCAGCAGGCGGTCTGGCATGTGTTCGTGCTGGCGGCGGCAGCGGTGCATTATGCCGCGCTGATGGCCGGCGTGCTGCTGGCGCCGGCCTGAGCCGGCCGCCGTTCAGGCGCCGGGGCGCAGCCCCTCCGCCCGGCCGTGCGCCGCCGCCCCGAGGCGGCGTTCCAGGGCATCGGCCAGCCGGAAGCCGCCCTCCCAGCGGCCGAAGCCGCTGGCGACATTGATGTGCCCGGCTTCACCCAGATCGACCAGATCGGCGCCGAAGTCGGCCGCCAGCGCCTCCGCCCGGGCGAACCGCATGAACGGATCGTTGCGGCTGCCGACGAGAACGCTCGGAAACGGCAGGCGGACCTGCGGGATGGGTGCGAACGAGCGGATGCGGTCCGGCGCGGAGCGGGGACAGCCGACATCGGCCGGTGCCACCAGCAGCGCGCCGCCGATGTGCAGATCCGGCCGGCGCGCCGCCAGATGCGCCGTCAGCACGCAGCCCAGACTGTGGGCCACGACCAGCGCACCGGGGTGGGCCTCAACCGCCGCCTCCAGCCGGGCCAGCCAGTCGGCCGGCACCGGCGCGGACCAGCTTTCCTGTTCCACGGCAATGGCATCGGGATCCTCGGCCAGCCAGATGCGCTGCCAGTGCCCTTCCCCGGATCCGTCCAGACCCTGAACGATCAGCCGCGTTGCCATCGCCTGCCCCTTCCGCCCTGCCGAATGCCGCGCATGGCGCAAAAAGTAGCCGCCCCCGGCGGCGCCGGCAAAGCCGGCCGGCACCCGAGACCCAGCGGAAACAGAAACCAATTTCCACAAAATAACGAAACAGGAATTAAATTCTCAATCCTGCTCGCCGGCCGGCGGATAGCGATGGCGGTTGCCGCGCGGATCCTCAACGATCAGGTGATCGTCATGCGTCGTCACCCACGACGGCCCGACCGGCACCTTGCCGTGGCCGCCGGGAATATCGAGCACATAATGCGGCTGGCACAGGCCGGACCAGCGCCCGCGCAGGCCCTTCATCAGCGCCTGCCCTTCCGCAATCGTGGTGCGGAAATGGCCGGTGCCGGGGGCAAGGTCGCCCTGATGCAGGTAATAGGGCTTGATGCGGTTTTCCACGAAGGCCCGCATCAGCGCCCCGAGCGTTTCCACATCGTCGTTGATGCCCCTGAGCAGCACCGACTGGCTGAGCATGGGAATGCCGGCGGCTACCAGCCGGGCCACCGCCGCACGGGCGGCGGGGGTGAACTCGCGGGCGTGGTTGGCGTGCAGCACCACCCACGTCACCGGCCCTTCGGTCACAAGGCCGCCGGCGTCGGTCGCGGGCCGCAGCGCCGCCACCAGCGCCGCCGTCACGCGCGCCGGCGCCACCACCGGCACGCGGGTGTGAAACCGCACCACCTTCACATGGGCGATGGCCCGCAGCGCCGCCATCAGCCGGGCAAGCCGCCGCGGCGAGGCGATGAGCGGATCGCCGCCCGTCACCACCACTTCCCAGATCGCGGGATTGGCCCGGATATAGCCGAGCGCCGCTTCCATGGCCTGCGGACTGAGCGCCTTCGTCACCCCCGGCCCGACCATCTCGCGGCGGAAGCAGAAGCGGCAATAGACCGGGCAGACGTGAAGAAGCTTCAGCAGCACCCGGTCGGGATAGCGGTGCACGATGCCCTCGACGGGGCTGTGCGCGTCGTCGCCGATGGGATCGGCGCGCTCCTCCGGCCGCATCACCAGTTCCGCTACCGTTGGCACGAACTGGCGGGCAACCGGATCGGCAGGATCGGCCGTGTCGATGAGATCGGCCATGTCCGGCGTGACGGAAACCGCATAGCGCGCCGCCACCCGCTCCAGCGCCGGCAGCGCCGAGGCCGGCGCAAGCCCGGCGCCGACCAGCCCGGCCGCGGTGTGCAGCCCCGCCCCCGCGCCGGCCGGCATTTCGCCGGCGGGCGGCACGGCCGCAGCGGGATCGGAGGCGGAAAACAGGGGCTGGGAACGGGAGGCGGTCATCTTTTCGGGATCGGGCGGGACTTCGGGGCCGGCGGGACTTCGGGGCCGGGAAAACTTCGGAACCGGCAGCGCTTCGCGACCGGGCGGAAAGGCCCGTGTCGGGCACCCGACGCGACGGGGCGGGCCGATGCGCCCTTTCAACACCCCGGGCCCGGCGTTGTCACGCCTTTTCCGGCCGGCGCCGGTGGCCGGCGGCACCGGGGCGGGGAATCTCATTGTAGCCGATCGCGGGATCGTTCGATCGCAGCGCGACGATGAATTCGCGCTCTTTCTGAAGCACCTCCGCTTTCGTTGCCTGCTCCGATTCCCACAGAATCTCGCGGCGCACGGTGATGTCGCGGCGATCGTGGCGGGTGGGAAAATCGGATGCCACCAACAACCGGTCGGGGCTGCCAAAACAGGTGATCGTGTCTGTCAGATCGCTGCCGACATAGATCTTGCCGTTCGGCCAGGTCACCTTGCTGACGATCTTCCTCTCCTTCCCCACCCGGTCAATACAACGCCGCCGGCTCCCGGAGGGGAGCCGGCGGCGCCGGATTTCAGGTTACTGACAGGCCGCCGGATCAGGCGGCGAGCTGACGCAGCACGTACTGCAGAATGCCGCCGTTGTGGAAATAATCCAGCTCATCGAGAGTATCGATGCGGCACAGCAGCGGCACCACCTTGCGGGAACCGTCGGCGAAGGTGATCTCCGCTTCCATCTTCTGGCGCGGCTTCAGGTCGCCTTCGATGCCGTGGATGGTCACGGTCTCGTCGCCCTTCAGGCCCAGCGTCTGCCAGGAGGTGCCGTCCTCGAACACCAGCGGCAGGATACCCATGCCGACGAGGTTCGAACGGTGGATGCGCTCGAACGACTGCGCGATCACGGCGCGGACGCCGAGCAGGTTGGTGCCCTTGGCCGCCCAGTCACGCGAAGAGCCGGTGCCGTATTCCTTGCCGGCGAACACCACCAGCGGCACGCCCTCGGTCTTGTACTTCATGGCCGCGTCGTAAATGGCCATTTCCTCACCATCCGGATAGTGGATGGTGAAGCCGCCTTCCTTGCCGCCCAGCATCTGGTTCTTGATGCGGATGTTGGCGAAGGTGCCGCGCATCATGACTTCATGATTGCCGCGACGGGTGCCGTACTGGTTGAAGTCGGCCGGGCGGACCTGATGCTCGACGAGGTAGCGGCCCGCCGGGCTCGCCGCCTTGATCGAACCGGCCGGGGAGATGTGGTCGGTGGTGATCGAGTCGAGGAACAGACCCATGATGCGCGCGTTGACGATATCCGTCACCGGCTTCGGGGTCTCGGTCATGCCCACGAAGTAGGGCGGGTTCTGCACATAGGTCGAGGCATCCTGCCAGGCATAGGTCTGGCCTTCCGGAACCGCGATCTTGCGCCAGTTCTCGTCGCCGGCGAACACGTCGGCATACTTCTCCTTGAACATCTTCTTGGTGATGTTCTCACGGATGAAGGTGGCGATTTCCTTGTTGGAGGGCCAGATGTCCTTGAGGAACACCGGCTCGCCATCGGCACCCGTGCCGATCGGCTCGCGGGTGAGGTCCACCTGCAGCGATCCGGCCAGCGCATAGGCAACCACCAGCGGCGGGGAGGCGAGATAGTTCGCCTTCACGTCCGGGTTCACGCGGCCTTCGAAGTTGCGGTTGCCGGAGAGCACCGCGGCGGCCACGAGATCGGCCTTGTTGATCGCCTCGGAAATTTCCGGCGCCAGCGGGCCGGAGTTGCCGATGCAGGTGGTGCAGCCGAAGCCGACGAGGTTGAAGCCGAGCTTGTCGAGATCGGTCTGCAGGCCGGACTTCGACAGATATTCGGCCACCACCTGGCTTCCGGGGGCGAGCGAGGTCTTCACCCACGGCTTGGCCTTCAGACCCCGGGCAATGGCGTTGCGCGCCAGCAGGCCGGCGGCGATCAGCACGCTCGGATTGGAGGTGTTGGTGCACGACGTGATGGCGGCGATCATGACATCGCCGTGGCCGACGTCGAAGTCCTTGCCGTCCACCGGGGCGCGCTTGGCGGCCTCGCCGGGCTTCTTGAACTCGCCCTCAAGGGCGGAGAGGAAGCCGGTCTTGGCATCGGCCAGCAGCACGCGGTCCTGCGGGCGCTTCGGGCCGGCGAGCGAGGGCTGCACCGACGAAATGTCGAGTTCGAGAACGTCGGTGAACACCGGATCCTCGGCGGACTTGCCGCGCCACATGCCCTGCGCCTTGGCATAATCCTTGACGAGGTCGATGCGGTCGTCCTTGCGGCCGGTCTCCTCCAGATAGTCGATCGTTTCGCTGTCGATCGGGAAGAAGCCGCAGGTCGCGCCATATTCCGGCGCCATGTTGGCGATGGTCGCACGGTCAGCCAGCGACAGGTGATCGAGGCCTTCGCCGTAGAACTCGACGAACTTGCCGACCACGCCCTTCTTGCGCAGCATCTGGGTGACGGTCAGCACCAGATCGGTGGCGGTGATGCCTTCCTGCAGCTTGCCGGTCAGCCTGAAGCCGATGACTTCCGGCACCAGCATGGAGATCGGCTGGCCGAGCATGGCCGCCTCGGCCTCGATGCCGCCCACGCCCCAGCCGAGCACGCCGAGGCCGTTGACCATGGTGGTGTGGCTGTCGGTGCCGACGAGGGTATCCGGGAAGGCGTAGGTCACCTTCTCGCCGTCTTCCTTCACGTCCTTGGTCCACACGGTCTGCGCCAGGTACTCAAGGTTGACCTGATGGCAGATGCCGGTGCCGGGCGGCACGACGCGGAAGTTGTCGAAGGCCGACTGGCCCCACTTCAGGAAGCGGTAACGCTCCTGATTCTGCTCATATTCGCGCGCCACGTTGCGGGCAAGCGAGTCGGCGGCGCCGGCATAGTCGACCACCACCGAGTGATCGATGACGAGATCGACCGGCACCAGCGGATTGATCTTCTCCGGGCTGTCGCCGAGGTTCTTCATGGCATCGCGCATGGCGGCCAGATCGACCACCGCCGGCAC
>NZ_DAISHT010000182.1:0-6758 GCF_036822375.1 Pseudoxanthobacter sp.
TCTTGGGCGGTGCGCGCGTTGGGGCTATATGAGGTCGAGTGCCGCACGGCGCGCCCCGGCCGGGGCGGGCGGCGGCCGATTGCGTCAGAACCCGAAGGCCCGCTGTCATGACCGCTGCACCGAATTCCCCGCTTTCGCTCGCCACCCCGCTGCTGCTGATCGGCGCGGGCAAGATGGGCGGGGCGCTGCTGACCGGCTGGCTGGATAACGGTCTGCCGGCCGATGGCGTGGTGGTGGTCGATCCGCATCCCTCCGAGGCGATGCAGGCCTTTCTGGCCGCCCGCGGCGTGCGTCACGAAACGACCGTGCCGGCCGGCCTTGCGCCGAAGGTGGCGGTGATCGCCGTCAAGCCGCAGAGCATGGGCGAGGCGCTGCCGCGGCTGGTGGCGGCGCTGACGCCGGCCACCATGGTCGTTTCCATTGCCGCCGGCACCACCGTTGCCACGTTCGAGGCCGCGCTCGGCGCCCGTCCGGTGGTGCGCGCCATGCCCAACACCCCGGCGCAGGTCGGCCGCGGCGTTTCGGTGCTGTGCGCCAACGCGCTCGCCTCCAGCGATGCCCGCGCCCTCGCCACGGCGCTGCTGGCCACGGTCGGCCATGTGGAGTGGGTGGAGGACGAGGGCCAGATCGATGCCGTGACGGCGGTTTCCGGCGGTGGGCCGGCCTATGTGTTCCTGCTGGTGGAAGCGCTGGCCGCGGCGGCGGAAAAGGCCGGCCTGCCGGCCGATCTTTCCATGCGCATCGCGCGCGAGACGGTTTCGGGCTCGGGCGAGCTGCTGGCCCGCGCCGCCGAGCCGGCCGCGATCCTGCGCAAGAATGTCACCTCGCCGGGCGGAACCACCGCGGCGGCGCTGAAGGTGCTGATGGGGCCGCAGGGCGACGGCGGCGTCTTTCCGCTGATGGAAGAGGCGATTGCCGCGGCCACCGCCCGCTCGCGGGAGCTGTCGCGCCCCTGAGTGTGGGGGCCGGAGGAGGGTAAAGATGGCGGATGGCGACGAACGGGGCGCGGTCATCGCTGCGCTGATGACGCTGGCCGGCGAACGGCCGTGGGACGAGGTCACGCTCACGCGCATTGCCGAGCGGGCCGGTCTGCCGCTTGCCGCCGTTCGCGGCCGCTTTTCCGGCCGGGCCGCCATTCTGGAAGCCTTCGTGGCTGAAATCGACGCTGCGGTTATCGCCGGGGCCGATCCCGACATGGCCGACGAGCCGGCGCGCGACCGCCTGTTCGACGTGGTGATGCGCCGGCTCGACTGCCTTGCCCCCTACAAGGCCGGGCTGAAGGGGCTGAGGGCGGCGGCCGTGCGCGACCCGGCGCTGGCTCTGTGGCTGGCCCGCCTCGGTCTTTCCAGCCAGCGCTGGATGCTGGAAACCGCGGGCATTCCCGCCACCACGCCGTTCGGCCGGCTGCGGGCCGGCGGGCTGGCGCTGGTAGAGGCGGAGGTTCTGAAGGTCTGGCTCGACGAGGACGATCCGGTCATGCCGCGCACCATGGCCGCGCTCGACCGGGCGCTGGGGCGCGGCGAGAAGGCGCTGGCGCGGGCCTGCCGCCTGCGCGACCGTCTGGCGCCGCTGCTGAAGCCGGTCATGGACCGGTGTGCCGGCGCGGCGGCGGGGCGGCCGCCGGCTGCGGAGGCCGCCGGTCCGGACCCCGCGAATTGAGGCGCGGTCCTCAGTTGCTTTTCTCTTGTGGCGGTTCCCGGAGCGCGGTTTAAGAGGCGGATGGCCGCTCCGGCCGCTGCCGGCGGGCGGGGCGCCATCGCGGGGGAAGGGGACGAAGGCGCAGGGCGCGGCGGGGCGCCGGCCGGCGCCGGATTTGAGGGGATCGGGCCGCCGCGGCGGCGCTTCCCGGGGGGATGGACTGCCGATGTCACTGGCCCTCGACCGCTCGCCGAGCCATGTCGGCCGCAGCGTGCGTCTCGATACTCTCGTTCAGGTGCGCTGGCTGGCCGTTGCCGGCCAGACGGCGGCCATTCTGGTGGTCGGGTTCTGGCTGCACTTTCCGCTGCCGGTTGGCTGGTGTCTGGCGCTGGTGGCGCTGTCGGCCTGGGTCAATCTGGCGCTGCGGCTGCGTTATCCTTCCAGCCAGCGCTTTTCCGGCCGCGCCACCACGCTGGTGCTGGCCTACGACGTGCTCCAGCTGTCCGGTCTGCTCTATCTCACCGGCGGTCTGCAGAACCCGTTCTCGTTCCTGCTGATCGCGCCGGTGATGATCTCGGCCACCGCGCTGCCGCCGCTGCGCACGCTGATGCTGGGCGGGCTGGTGGTGGTGGCGGCAACCGTGCTCGGCTTCGTCCACCTGCCGCTGCCGTGGTTCGAGGGCGAGGGCGTCGCCATCCCGATGCCCTACATGCTCGGGCTGTGGGTGGCGCTGGTCTCCACGCTCACCTTCATGAGCCTGTTTGCGTTTCGTGTTGCGGAGGAGAACCGGCAGCTCTCCGAGGCGCTGACGACGGCCGACCTCGTGCTGGCCCGCGAGCAGCACCTCAACGCGCTGGACGGCATGGCGGCGGCCGCGGCCCACAAGCTCGGCACGCCGCTCGCCACCATCGCGGTGGTGGCCAAGGAACTGCTGGGCGAGTTTCCCGCCGACGATGCCCGCGCGGAGGACATCCGCCTGCTGCACACGCAGGCGGAGCGTTGCCGCGACATCCTGCGCAGCCTGGCATCGATGGGGTCGGACCCGGAAAGCCCGCTGGAGCGCATGGAACTGCCGCAGCTTCTGGAGGAAGTGACGGCGCCGCACCGCGATTTCGGGGTTGAGATCGTGGTGGTCAGCGCCGGCGAACCGGCGCTGGAGCCGGTGTTCGCGCGCAATCCCGCCATCCTCTACGGCATCGGCAACATCGTGGAAAATGCCGTCGATTTCGCGTCCGAGCGGGTGGAGGTGACGGCCGTCTGGTCGCAGGAGGCGGTGTCGATCATGATCGCCGACGACGGGCCGGGCTTTGCAGTGGAAATCATCGAACGGCTCGGCGAGCCCTATGTGACGACCCGGCCGGGCAACGCCCGCGGCGAGGCGGTGCGCGGCGGCGAGAACGGCGAGCGCGGCGGGCTGGGGCTGGGGTTCTTCATCGCCAAGACGCTGCTGGAGCGCACCGGCGCCCGGCTGCGGCTGGCCAACCGCAAACTGCCCGACCGCGGCGCGGTGGTGACCGTGGAATGGCCGCGCCGCCTGCACGAGCCCGACGAACTCATCGCCGGCCCGGCCGGCGAGGCGGAAAGCCGGCAAAACTGAACCCCGCCGCCGCGGCGGCCGCGCCCTGCCTTTGCCACGGCAGCGGAACGCCGTATAACACAAGGCCAGATCGTGCCCGGGCCCGGGCCTCACAAGCACGGCCGGCCGCACCCCTTGCGCAGGAAGCTGATCTCTCATGACCGCGCCGAACGCCCCCTTCAATCCGCCGGCCGAAAACGGGGCCGACCCGATCGTGACCGAAAGCCCGGCCTCGCTCGGGCCCGATCCGACCCTGCTGATCGTCGATGACGACAAGGCGTTCGTGCAGCGGCTGGCACGGGCGATGGAAAAGCGCGGTTTCATCACGACCGTGGCCGAATCGGTGGAGGAGGCGCACACCCGCGTGGAAGCCGCTGCGCCGGCCTTCGCCGTGGTCGACATGCGCCTTGGCGACGGCAACGGCCTCGACGTGATCGAGCACCTGCGCGAGCGGCGGGCCGATGCGCGCACCGTGGTGCTGACCGGCTATGGCAACATCGCCACCGCGGTGACGGCGGTGAAGCTCGGTGCCATCGACTATCTCGCCAAGCCGGCCGATGCCGACGAGATCTATGCCGCCCTGACCCGCGATCCGCAGATCAAGGCCGCGCCGCCGGAAAATCCGATGTCGGCCGACCGCGTGCGCTGGGAGCACATCCAGCGGGTCTATGAGCTGTGCGACCGCAACGTGTCGGAAACGGCCCGCCGTCTCAACATGCACCGCCGCACGCTGCAGCGCATTCTCGCCAAGCGCGCGCCGCGCTGAGCGGCCGGCACCGGCGCAGGGCGCCACGGTGTCGCCGGTATCCCGGCGCAGAGAATGAGCGGTGTCGCCGGTATCCCGGCGCAGAGAATGAGCGGTGTCGCCGGTATCCCGGCGCAGAGAACGAACGGCGTTGCGGGCATCCCGGTGCAGAGAGCGGCGGGTGCCGCCGGCAGCGCGATGCACAAGGGTGAACGGGCGGCCCGCCCCGGGGGTCCTGCGGCTCGGCAGGAAACGGGGCCGGCGGCAAGGCCCGGATGCCGGCCCTGCAGGGGGCTGGTGACGGCTTTCTGGAATCCGCGCGTCCGCGCAAAGCGGCGCACGAGGGGGCAGCATGCTGCGCAAACTTTATGCCTGGACGATGAGCTATGCCACCCATCCGCACGCCGTGTGGGTGCTGGGCCTGATTTCCTTCGCCGAAAGCTCGTTCTTTCCCATTCCGCCGGATGCGCTGCTGGTGCCGATGATCCTCGCCAACCGCAACGCGGCCTGGCGGCTGGCCGGCTGGTGCACCCTCACCTCGGTGGTGGGCGGCATCGTCGGCTATGGCATCGGCTGGCTGCTTTATGACTCGGTCGGCCTGTGGCTGATCAATTTCTACGGCTACGGCAGCCAGATGGACACGTTCCGCGCGGCCTATGCCGAATGGGGCGCATGGCTCATTCTCATCAAGGGGCTGACGCCGATCCCCTTCAAGCTCGTGACCATCGCCTCCGGCTTCGCGGGCTACAATTTCCTGCTGTTCGTCGTTCTGTCGCTCATCACCCGCGGCGCGCGCTTCTTCATCGAGGCATGGCTGCTGCGGCGCTATGGCGAGCCGGTGCGCGCGTTCATCGAACACCGGCTGGAACTGGTGACGACGATCTTCGCCGTCGTCATCATCGGCGGCTTCGTGCTGGTGCGTTACGTCATCTGATCCGCAGGCGCGCGGTGCGGGAAGGGCAGGTCCGGTCATGTTCCAGACGCTGAAGGCAACGTTCACCAACCGGCAGACCCTTGCCGCCGGCGCGCTGGCGGCCGGCTCGGCGGTGGCCATCGTGACCGCATGGGGCTTCCAGATCATCGGCCGCTTCCAGCCGTGCCCGCTCTGCCTTGAGCAGCGCTGGCCCTATTATCTGGGCCTGCCGGTGGCGCTCGTCGCCTTCTGGGTGGCCCGGCGACGGGTGCCGCGGGTGGTGGCGCGGGGGCTGCTGCTGGTGCTGGCGGGCCTGTTGCTGTGGGGCTTCGGCGTTGCGCTCTATCAGACCGGTGCGCAGTGGGGCTGGTGGCAGCTTGCCAGCGAGTGCGCGGCCACCGGCGGCGGGGTGACCGACGCCGGCAGCCTGATGGCCCAGCTTTCCACCACCCATGTGGTCAGCTGCACCGAGGTGAGCTTCACCTTGCTCGGCCTGTCCTTCGCCGGGTGGAACGTGCTGTTCTCGCTGGCGATGGCGGCCATTGCCGTTGCCGGGGCCTTCGCCCGCAGCGAGAACTGACGCCCCGCGGCCCGTCAGCCCCGGGCCGGCGAGTGAGGAGCCACTGCCATGCCGAGCGATCCCAAGGCCTCTGAGGTTCCCAGGGTCTCCGAGGTTTCGAAGTCGTCCGGCTGGGCTGAGCGCCCGGCGCCGACGCTGGTCGATATCGAGGCTCTGGCTCTTGCCGCCTATGCGGCGCTGCCGGCGGATTTCCGCGCTCTGACCGGCGGGCTGGTGTTTCGCGTCGCCGACTTTCCCGATGAGGAGGCGCTGGCCTCCGTGGGGCTGGAATCGGAATTCGACCTGCTCGGCCTGTTCGTCGGCTTCGGCATGGCGCAGGCCGGGGCGACCGACTTCACCGGGCGCATGCCGAACCAGATCTGGCTCTATCGGCGCCCCATCCTCGATTTCTGGGCCGATGGCGAAGACAGTCTCGGGGCCGTCGTGACCCATGTTCTGGTGCACGAAATCGGCCATCATTTCGGCCTGTCGGACGAGGACATGGAGCGCATCGAGGACGACGCCGGCTGAGACCGGATCCTGCGGGCGGAATGCCTGCGGGGAGGGGCGGCGGCCGGGCAAAAGAAAACGGGCGCCGCGGGGCGCCCGTCATGATCGTCGGCAGCCGGGTTTCCGGCGCCTTCTGTGGCGCCTCTTACTTGGCGCCTTCGGCCTCGGCGCGGGCGATGGCCTCCAGAATCATCTTCTCGGCCACTTCCACGCCGTCCCAGCGCACGATCTTCACCCACTTGCCGGGCTCCAGATCCTTGTAGTGCTCGAAGAAGTGCTCGATCTGCTTGACCACGATTTCCGGCAGATCGAGATAGGTCTGCACATGGTCGTAGCGCTTGGTGAGCTTGCTGGTGGGCACGGCGAGAATCTTCTCGTCCTGACCCTTCTCGTCGCTCATCACCAGCACGCCGATCGGGCGGCAGTTGATCACGGCGCCCGGCACGATCGGGCGCTGGTTGGCGACGATCACGTCGATCGGGTCGCCGTCGTCCGACAGGGTGTGGGGCACGAAGCCGTAATTGCCCGGATAGCGCATCGGCGTGTAGAGGAACCGGTCGACGAACAGGGTGCCGGATTCCTTGTCCAGTTCGTATTTGATCGGCTCGCCGCCCACCGGCACCTCGATGATGACATTGATGTCCTTGGGCGGGTTCTTGCCGATCGGCACGGCCTCGATGTTCATGGAACGGGATCCTTAACGGTCACTGTTGCTGTTCGCGTCCTGCCCGGGCGCGCTTCACGGACAACCGGCCTTGCGGCCAACCGGCCTTGCGGCCCCCCGACCCCGGCCCCCTCGGGCGCGCGCGGGATGGTG
>NZ_DAISHT010000183.1:0-2906 GCF_036822375.1 Pseudoxanthobacter sp.
GATTTCTTCAACGCCTCCGGCATGGCGACGCCGGACGATCTGGAGGAATTCCGCTCCTGCCAGACCGGCTTCCTCGGCAAGGCGGCCGTGTGGAACGACCTGTCGCGCGGGGCCACCCACTGGATCGAGGGCGCCGACGAAGGCGCCCGGGCCATCGGTCTGAAGCCGCTGATGAGCGGCGCGCGCACCGAGGACGAAGGGTTGTTCGTGGTGCAGCACCGCCACTGGAAGGACGCCCTCGTACGCGCGCTGGAGGCCCGCGCCGCGAACGCCGCGGCCGCCCTTGCGCCGGACGATGCCCCGGCCGGCGCCTGACGCCGCCGCCCGCCCTTCCCTTCATCCCATCAAGGCCACCGGACGGGCCGGCTGCCAGCGCCGGCCCCAACCGGGGAGGAAACGCCATGACAGATGCCATCACCATCGCCCGCCCGGACCCGGCATCCCCCGCGGCCGCCGTCGCCGCCGGTGCCGCCGTTGCCGCCTTTCTCTATCGCGAGGCGCGCTTTCTCGACGACAAGGACTGGGACAGCTGGCTGGCGCTCTATGCGCCGGAAGCGACCTTCTGGATGCCGTCGTGGGACGATGACGACCGGCTGACCACCGATCCCCAGCGCGAAATCTCGCTGATCTATTACGGCAGCCGTCAGGGTCTGGAAGACCGTGTGTTCCGCATCCGCACCGAGCGCTCCAGCGCCACCAGCCTGCCGGAACCGCGCACCCACCACACCCTCTCCAACATCGAGATCCTGTCCTGGCAGGATGGCCGGGCGGAGGTGCGCTTCAACTGGACCACCTACAGCTTCCGCTACAAGATCACCGATCTTTATTTCGGCACGTCGTTCTACACGCTCGATGTCAGCGACGGCGATTTCCGGATCCTCGCCAAGAAGGTTGTTCTGAAGAACGACTACATCCACCACGTCATCGACATCTACCACATCTGAGCGGAGGACCGGTCATGACCTTCAGGATCGCCCTCGGTTTCGAGGATGGCGTTACCCGCTTCATCGATTGCAAGCCCAGCGAAAGCGTGGCCGATGCCGCCTATCGCGCCGGCATCAACATTCCGCTCGACTGCCGCGACGGTGCCTGCGGCACCTGCAAGAGCGTGTGCGAATCCGGCCGCTTCGATCCCGGCCAGCCGCTGGACGAGGCGCTGTCGCCCGAAGAGGCGGCGGAAGGCTATGTGCTGACCTGCCAGATGAAGCCGCAGTCGGACTGCGTGGTGCGCATTGCCGCCGCCTCCGCCGCCTGCAAGGTGCGCCCGGCCGCGACGGGTGCCACGCTGACGGCCGTTGAGGCGTTGTCGCCCACCACGCTGCGCTTCGAGCTGGCGCCCGACGGCGGCGCCGATCTCGCCTTCCTGCCCGGCCAGTATGCCAATATCGGCGTGCCGGGCACGGCGGAGACCCGCGCCTATTCGTTCGCCAGCCTCAGCCGCAACGGGCGGGTGGATTTCGTGGTGCGCAACATTCCCGGCGGCCTCATGTCCGGCTGGCTGGCCAGCAGCGCGAAGGCCGGCGACCGGATGACGCTGACCGGCCCGTTCGGCAGCTTCTACCTGCGCCCGCTCGTGCGCCCGGCGCTGATGCTGGCCGGCGGCACCGGCCTTGCGCCGTTCATCGCCATGCTGGAACGCCTGCTGGAGACCGGCTTCACCCATCCCGTGCGGCTGGTCTGCGGGGTCACCGGACCGGCCGACCTCGTGCTCACGGAGCGGCTGGCGGACATTGCCGCCCGCGCGCCCGCCTTCAGCTTCATCACCGTGGTGGCGGATGCCGCCAGCGGCCATCCGCGCACCGGCTATGTCACCCAGCACCTCGAAGACGCCGACTTCCACGGCGGCGATGTCGACATCTACCTGTGCGGTCCGCCGCCGATGGTGGATGCGGTGCGGGCCGACCTGCACCGGCGCGCCATCACGCCGGCCTCGTTCCACACCGAGAAGTTCGCGCCCGGCACGGAGGCGAAGGCAGCATGAGCCGGCCGGATCGCTTCACGGGCCGGGTGATGATCGTCACCGGCGCGGCACAGGGCATCGGCGAGGCCGTGGCCCGGGGGCTTGCGGCGGAGGGGGCGCGGCTGGTGCTGGCCGACCGCTCGCCGCTGCTGGCCGACCTCGGTCAGGCGCTTGCCGCCGGCGGCACCCCGGCCGAGACCGTCAATGCCGACCTTGAGCACTATGCCGGGGCGGAAAGCGTGGTCGCCGCCGCGCTGTCGCGCTTCGGCCGCATCGACGGCCTCATCAACAATGTCGGCGGCACCATCTGGGCCCGGCCGTTCGCCCGATACGGGGAAGCGGAAATCGAGGCGGAGATCCGCCGCTCGCTGTTTCCCACCCTGTGGTGCTGCCGGGCGGTGCTGCCGGTGATGATGGCGCAGAAGGGCGGCGTCATCGTCAACGTGTCGTCCATCGCCACGCGCTCCATCCACCGCGTGCCCTATGCCGCGGCCAAGGGCGGGGTCAACGCCATCACCGCCTCGCTGGCCATGGAGGCCGCACCCCACGGCATCCGCGTGGTGGCAACCGCACCGGGCGGCACCGCCGCGCCGCCGCGCCGCATCCCGCGCGGCGACCTGCCGGAAACGGATCAGGAAAAGGCCTGGTATCAGGCCATCGTCGACCAGACGGTCTCGTCCAGCCTGATGAAACGCTACAGCACGCTGGCCGAACAGGCGGCGCCGATCCTGTTCATGGCCTCCGACGAGGCCAGCTATGTCACCGGCAGCGTGCTGCCGGTGGGCGGAGGCGATCCGGGCTGACCCGCCCGGACTGCCATTTCAACAACCAAAACAGACAAAGCCGTCCGCGCCCGCGGGGAAACGGGCGCGGCAACGGGAGGGAAAATCATGTCCGCACCGCACCCCCGCACGCCGCCACCGGGCGCCGGCCAGCCTGTCGCCGG
>NZ_DAISHT010000183.1:3006-6726 GCF_036822375.1 Pseudoxanthobacter sp.
CTGTCGCCCTGCAGGGCCTCATCGACGATGCACCGATCGGCACCTTCCAGTTCCGCATCATCGCGCTGTGCTTCGCCATCGTCGCCATCGACGGTTTCGACACCGCCGCTGCGGCCTTCATCGCCCCGGCCATCCGCGCCGAATGGGCGCTGACGCCCGCTGCCCTTGCGCCC
The DNA here is from genome assembly GCF_036822375.1 of Pseudoxanthobacter sp. Lineage (NCBI taxonomy): Bacteria > Pseudomonadati > Pseudomonadota > Alphaproteobacteria > Hyphomicrobiales > Segnochrobactraceae > Pseudoxanthobacter > Pseudoxanthobacter sp. The sequence continues at coordinate 3,180 of NZ_DAISHT010000183.1, forward strand.
ATGTTCGGGGCCGGGCTGTTCGGCCTCATGATCGGCGCGCTGACCATCGGCCCCTTTGCCGACCGGCTCGGCCGGCGGCCGCTGCTCATCTTCTCGGTGCTGTTTTTCGGACTTGCCTCGCTCGGCGCGGCCTGGTCGTCGACGCTGGGCGAACTCACGTTCTGGCGCTTCGTCACCGGGCTCGGCCTCGGCGCGGCCATGCCGAGCGCCATTACGCTGACCTCGGAATATTGCCCGGACCGCCGGCGCTCGTTCCTCGTCACGCTGATGTTCTGCGGCTTCACCCTCGGCTCGGCACTGGGCGGGCTGCTGGCCGCGGAGCTGGTGGCCGATCACGGCTGGCGCTCGGTGCTGCTGGCGGGCGGCCTCGCACCGGTCGTGCTTGCCGTGCTGCTGCTGGCGTGGCTGCCGGAATCGGCCCGCTTCCTCGTCATGCGCGACCCGGCCTCGCCGAAGGCCGCGGCGCTGATGGCACGCATCGCCCCCGGCCGCGTGCCGGCGGGTGCCCGCTTCAGCGGTCCGGTGAAGCCGAAGGGGCTGCCGGTCGCACAGCTTTTCTCGCGCAGCCTCGTTGCCGGAACGCTGCTGCTCTGGCTCAGCTTCTTCATGAGCCTGCTGGTTTATTACCTGCTCACCAACTGGCTGCCGACCTTCATCAACGCCGGCGGCGCCACCCTGCGCGAGGCGGCCCTCATCACCATGCTGCTGCAGATCGGCGGCACGCTGGGCGGGGTGGCGCTGGGCCTCATCATGGACCGCACCAGCCCGCATCTGACGCTGGCAACCGCCTATCTGGGCGGCGGTGTGTGCGTGGCTCTCATCGGCAACTCGTCCGGCATTCCCGGCCTGCTGCCGCTGGCCGTGTTCGGCGCCGGCTTCTGCATTGCCGGTTCGCAGATCGGCATCAACGCCCTTGCCGCGCAGTTCTATCCCACCGCCAACCGCGCCACGGGGGTGAGCTGGGCCAATGGCATCGGGCGGTCCGGCTCGGTGGTGGGCTCCATGGTGGGCGGGCTGCTGCTCTCCTTCAACTGGGGCTTCGAGACCATCTTCGCCATCGCCGCCGTTCCCGCCGTCATCGCCGGCCTCGCCATCTTCCTCAAGCGCCGCATCGCGCGGCGCGGCGGGGATGTCGCCCCTGTGCTGGCGACGGCGGCCCCGGAGGCATGACGGAAGGCTGAAGCCTGACGGAACCGGCCCGCGCCGCTGCATCCCGGGCGGCGCGGGCCGCAACCGGCGCGGGGCATGTCGGGATGCCCCGCGCCGGGCCTTGATTCTGCCGCCGTGGCAGACGATGTTTTCAGCCACATAAAGAACGGCCACAAAGGCCGCCGATGGGGAGGAAACGTCGTGAGGCAGGCTCAGGCAGCCCATATCGACGAGCTCGTGCGTGTCGCCGTCGGCGGCAGCACCCGGCGCGATGCCATCATTCACGAATCCTGGCGGCGCTGCGTCTCGCAACACAAGCTCGACCCGGAGGTGCTGCGCGAGGCACGCATCCTCACCCAGGGCCGCCTGCGCGAACACCGCGATGCCATGGACGATTTCCTGCGCACCGCCCGCTTCGGGCTGGAGATGCTGCACCGGCAGGTTTCCGGCCTCGGCTATGTGCTGCTGCTGACCGATGCAGAGGGCATCACCGTCGATTTCATCGGCGATCCGGGCGTGGACGGACCGTTGCGGCAGGCCGGCCTTTATCTGGGGGCCGACTGGAACGAGCCGCACATGGGCACCTGCGCCGTCGGCACCTGCATCGCCACCGGCGAGGCGCTGACCGTGCACCTGAGCGACCATTTCGATGCCACCCACATTCCCCTCACCTGCACCGCCGCCCCGGTGTTCGATGCCACCGGTGCGCTTGCCGCCGTGCTCGACATTTCCGCCCTGAAATCGCCGGAGCCGAAGACGAGCCAGTTCCTCGCCCTGCAGCTGGTGAAGTCGTTCGCCCACAAGATCGAGGTCGCCCACCTGCTCAGCCGTTTTCGCGGCGAGTGGGTGCTGAAGCTCTCCGCCTCGCTGGAATTTGCCGATCTGGAGCCGGATTATGTGCTGGCGGTCGATTCCGGCGGCCGCATCATCGGCTTCAACGACCGGGCGCGACGGGCGCTGTCGCCGGCCGATGCCGCCGGCAACCGCCCCTCGCTCTATGGCCGCCGGCTCGACAGCATCGTCGACTGCCGGCTCGACGACCTGCCGCGCTTTTCCCACTCCGCCCCGATGGCCGAGCGCACGGTGCGCTTTGCCGCCGGCGGCCGTGTGCTGTTTGCCGAAAGCCTGCCGCCGCCACCGCCGCGGGTGCGCCCGGCCGGCGGTCTTTCCGCCCTGCCCGCCCCGCTGGCCGCCCTCGGCCACGGCGATGCCGCGGTGGAAGCCCTTGCCCGCCGCGCCGCAAGGCTCGCCGATACCCGCCTCAGCCTGCTCATCCACGGCGAAACCGGCAGCGGCAAGGAACACCTTGCCAAGGCGGTGCATCAGGCCGGTGCGCGGGCCGGGCGGCCGTTCGTGGCCGTCAACTGCGCCGCCCTGCCGGAAACGCTGATCGAGGCCGAACTCTTCGGCTATGAGGCCGGCGCCTTCACCGGTGCGGCCAGCCGCGGCCGGCGCGGCCTTGTGCTGGAGGCCGACGGCGGAACGCTGTTTCTGGACGAAATCGGCGACATGCCGCTCGCCGCGCAGACCCGGCTGCTGCGCGTGCTTTCCGAACGCGAGGTGACGCCGGTGGGCCGCACCCGCCCGGTGCCGGTGGATGTGCGGGTGATTGCCGCCACCCACCGCGATCTCGTGGCCGCCGTGCGCGAGGGCCGGTTCCGGGAGGATCTCTATTTCCGTCTCAACGGCGCCGTGCTCACCCTGCCGCCGCTGCGCGCCCGCAGCGACCTTGAAGGCCTGATCCGCACGCTGATGCGCACCCGCCTGCCCGCCATGCGGCTGAACGGCGCGGCGCTGGCCCGGCTCATGGCCCACGACTGGCCGGGCAACGTGCGCGAACTCATCAACGCCCTCGATTTTGCCGGTGCGGTGGCCGGCGACGGCCTTATCACCGCCGGCGACCTGCCGGATCACCTGTCCGGCGACCCGCCGGCCTCAGCGGCGGCCGCGCCTCTCGCCGCCCCCCTTGCTGCCACCCTCTCCGCCACCCTTGCCGCCGGCGGCGAGCAGCCGGTGCCGGCGGCTGGCGATGCCGCCGGCCGGCTGCTGGCCGTGCTTATGGCCCATCACTGGAATGTCAGCGCCGTGGCCCGCACCCTCGGCTGCGACCGCACCACTGTCCACCGCCAGATGCGCCGCTTCGCGCTGGTGCCGCCCAACCGGCGCAACTGACGCCACACCTGTGGCAGCCAGCCGCAACAGGTGTGGCGGGCCCGGCAGCCCGCCGCCACACCTGTTGCAGACGATATTCCCTTTCTGAATCAATCTGTTGGTGCATATTCGCCGCTTGGCATCGTCCTTGCTCTTGTCTTTTGCAGAAAAAGAACACGACGGGAGTGAACGCCGATGTCGCCACGGGTGGGCATCATCGCCAATCCGGTTTCCGCGCGCGATATCC
>NZ_DAISHT010000184.1:0-6685 GCF_036822375.1 Pseudoxanthobacter sp.
AGCCGCCGTGGCCGATGGTCAGCTTCGGCGTGTCGGTCCGCGGGCGCAGATATTTCGGCACCTCAAGCTGCTTCTGCCGTTCGACCATCTGGTACATGAACGGCAGGCCGGCCACGAACCCGACCATGGAGACGAACCACGGCGAGCCGGAATGGGCATCGATGAAGGCCGGCACGCTGTCGTAGCCGTTGATGCGGGCGGCATAATCGAGGTCGGTGCCGGTCGGATCCTGATGGCGCTCGCGGAAGCGCATCAGCGTCTCGCGGGTCCACGGATCGTCGTAATAGACGGGGATCTCGATGATCCGCGTCTCGATCACCGGCTCCACCTTGTCCGCCGCCGCTTCCAGCGCCTTCAGGCGGGCCATCAGTTCGGCCGGCGCGATCACGTCGGGGTCGAACTTCACCTGCATGGAAGCGTTGGAGGGGCAGATCTCGGTGACGCCGGGAATGCCGGCATCGCGCACCGCACTGGTCATCGAGAGGCTTTTGAAGAAAGCCTCCAGCGACATCTCCTCGTCCATCTCGACGAAGATATGCTCGTCGCCGCCATAGGAATAGCGGGTCTTCAGCGCCGTTTCGCTCATGAATGCCTCGCGGAAGGGCGGACAGGGGAAAGGGGTTCAGGCAGCATCGCGCTTGCTCCGGGCGCGCTCTTCCAGCCAGCCTTCCAGCCAGCGGGTGTGAACGGCGCCGGCCCGCACCGCCGGATCGGCGGCCAGAGCCTTGTGCAGGGCGATGGTCGTGCAGGGGCCTTCGATCGCCAGTTCGCCGAGCGCGCGCTGCAGCCGCGCAATTGCGCCCTCGCGGGTCTCGTCCCACACGATCAGCTTGCCGAGCAGGCTGTCATAGAACGGCGGCACCACATAGCCGGGATAGAGCAGGCTGTCGAAGCGCACACCCATGCCGCCGGGCACGGTGAGCGTGCCGATGGCGCCGGGGGCGGGGCGGAAATCGGCCTCCGGATCCTCGGCGTTGATGCGCACCTCGATGGCGTGGCCGCGGGCCACGACGGCATCCTGCGTGCGCCCCAGCGGCGCGCCGCCGGCAATACGGATCATCTCGCGCACCAGATCGATGCCCGAGATCATCTCGCTCACCGGATGCTCGACCTGAATGCGGGTGTTCATCTCGATGAAGAAGAACTCGCCGCTGTCGTCGTCGTAGAGATATTCCAGCGTGCCGGCGCCGCGATAGCCCACCGATTTCGCCAGCCGCACGGCGGAGGCGCACAGGTCGCTGCGCACCGTCTGCGGCAGCGTGGCCGCGGGGGCTTCCTCCCACACCTTCTGGCGGCGGCGCTGCAGAGAGCATTCGCGCTCGAAGATGTGGATGGCATCCGTGCCGTCGCCCAGAACCTGCACCTCGACATGGCGGGCGCGGGCAACGAAGCGCTCCAGATAGAGCCCGCCGTCGCCGAAGGCGGCGCGGGCCTCCGCGCTGGCCAGCGGAATCTGCGCGGCGAGTTCTTCCGAGGTCCTCGCCACGCGGATGCCGCGTCCGCCGCCGCCGGCCGCGGCCTTGATCATCACCGGATAGCCGATCTCCGCCGCCACGCGGGCCGCCTCGTCCGGGCCTTCCACGCGGCCGGCGCTGCCGGGCACGGTGGGCACGCCGGCGGCCTGCGCCATGGCGCGCGCCGTCGCCTTGTCGCCCATGGCGCGGATGGTATCGCCTTTCGGGCCGACGAAGATCAGACCGGCCGCTTCCACCGCGTCGGCAAAGGCGGCATTTTCCGCCAGAAAGCCGTAGCCGGGGTGGATGGCATCGGCGCCGCTCGCCGTGGCCGCAGCCACGATGGCCGCAGCGTTGAGATAGGATTTCGCTGCCGAGGCCGGACCGATTTCCACCACCTCGTCGGCGAGCCGGGCTGCGAGGCTGTCGCGATCGGCGGCACTCACCGCCTGCACCACCGCCAGCCCCAGTTCACGCGCGGCCCGGTTGATGCGCACCGCGATCTCGCCGCGGTTGGCGATGAAGAGCTTTGCAATGGCACCGGCGCCCGCGCCGGCCTTCAGTTCGCTGGACATGATCGCCGTCAGGCCTCCAGCGTGTAGAGCGGCTGGCCGGCCATCACCGCGTCCTCGTCATCGACGAGAAAGGCGACGAGGGTCCCGGCTTCCTCGGCCACGACCGGATTGAAGGTCTTCATCACCTCGATGAGGCCGATGGTGTCGCCCACGGCAACGGCATCGCCCGGGGCCTTGTAGGGCGGCTGGTCGGGGGCGGGCTTGCGATAGAAGATACCGGGCAGCGGGGCGGCAACGGTGGTCTCGGACATGTCTCTTACCTCGGGAAGGTGCCGGTGCCGCACACCGCGGCGGGCCGGAGCGCAAGGGGTTCTGGAGCGCAAGGGGATTGTTGTCGGTCCGGCGGTCTGCGCCGCCATTGTTGCCGGTCAGGCGGTCTTCGCCGCCCCGGAAGCCTCGTCGACGGCCGCACGCACGGCCGCGGCAATGTCGACCGCGTTCGGCGTGTCGGAATGAATGCACACCGTATCCCGGCCGACGGCAATGTCGACGCCGCCGACGGAGGCGATCACGCCTGCGCCGACCGCCCGCGCCGCGCGGGCCCCGGCAGCCGCGGGATCGACGGCATGGTGCTCGCGGGTGATGATCAGGCTGCCGTCGTCGCGATAGTCGAGATCGGCGTAGAACTCGCCCATCATGCGGTGGCCGCGCGCGGCATAGACCCTCTCGTGGGCGGTATCGATCAGGCCGATCAGCGGCACGCGGAACACATCCGCCGCATCGGCAATGGCGTGGGCGATCGCCTCGTCGCGCGCCGCCATGCCGAACAGCGAGCCGTGCGGCTTGATGTGGTTCAGCACCATGCCTTCCGCCTCAAGAAAGCCCTTGAGGGCGCCGATCTGGTAGATCAGGCAGTTGGCGAGTTCTTCGCGGCCGATCTTCATTTCCCGCCGCCCGAAGCCCTGCCGGTCCGGCAGCGAGGGATGCGCCCCCACCTTCACGCCGCTCTCGCGGGCCAGCACCACCGTGCGGCGCATGTGATTGAAATCGGAGGCGTGGAAGCCGCAGGCGACGTTGGCGATGTCGATCAGCGGCATGATGCGCTCATCGTCGCCCAGCCGCCAGATGCCATAGCCTTCGCCCATATCGCAGTTGAGAAGGGTCATCGGGCTCTCTCGTGAGGCTCTCTCGTGAACGGCGCCGCAGCGCCGCCCGGACACCGCCCGGCGGCCTTGCGAGAAGGCCGCCGCCGGTTCTGTTCAATCAGGGTGCGCGTCTGTCGTCGTATTGTAAAATTCCGATTTTCTTTTCTCTCTATCAGAAAATCAGATACGGAATTTCACGCCCCGGCCGCCTCCCGCACCAGCGCTTCGGCGGTGAGGCCGAAGGCCAGCAGGTCGTCGTCGCGGCCGGCCGGCGCCGACAGCAGCAGCCCCACCGGCAGCCCGCCGGCCCCGAACCCGCACGGCAGCGACAGCCCGCACCAGTCGAGGAAATTGCCGATCAGGGTGTTGCGCAGCATCAGGGCATTCGTGGAGAAAAAGGCGACGTCGTCGGCCAGCAGCGGGTCAAGCCGCGGGGCCACGCGCGCCACCGTGGGAAACGCCAGCAGCGCATCGCCGATGTCGGCTTCCGTCTCCGCAATCATGCGGGTGCGGATATCGGTCAGGGTGATGTAATCGGCCAGCGCGATATCGGCGCCGTGGCGGGCGCGCTGCACCACACGCGGGTCCATGCCGGCGGCCTGCGGACCCTCCAGCCGGTGGCGGTGCTGCACATAGGCTTCCGCGGTCACCAGCGCGCCATGTTCGGCCTGCGCACCCAGAACGCGGGCCAGCGCCGGCATCGGCCGCCGCTCCACGCGGGCGCCCGCGGCCGAAAGCCGGGCGATGGCCGCTTCGGCGGCCGCGACAACCTCCGGCTCGCTGTCGTCGAAGACCACCGTTTCCGGCACGACGATACGCCGCCCGGCGACCGGCGCGGCCTGCACCGCCGGCACCGGCCGCGCGCACAGGGCGGCATCCACGACCACCGCATCAGCCACGGTGCGGCACAGCACCCCCAGCGAATCGAGCTGGCGGGACAGCGGAAACACGCCGTCCATCGGATAGCGCCCGCGGGTTGCCTTGTAGCCGACGACGCCGTTGAGGGCAGCCGGGATGCGCACCGATCCCCCGGTGTCGGTGCCGATGGAAACCGGCACCAGCCCGCGCGCCACCGCCACGCCGGAGCCCGACGACGAACCGCCGGGAATGCGCGCCACCGCCCCGCCCCACGGATTGCGCGGCGTGCCGTAATGCGGGTTGATGCCGACGCCGGAGAAGGCAAACTCGGTCATGTTCACCCGTCCGGCGGTGACCATGCCGGCGGCCTTCAGGCGCCTGACCACGGCGGCATCCTCCGGTGCCGGCGGATCGCCCGCCGTCACCTTCGCGCCCGCGGTGGTCGCGTGGCCCTCAAGGGCAAAAAGGTCCTTCCACGCCACCGGCACCCCGTCGAGCAGGCTGGCCGGCCGGCCGGCGGCAAGGCGGGCGGCGGCGGCCGCCGCCTCCGTGCGCGCGCGCTGCGCGGTCAGCAGCGTGAAGATTGCCGGGTCGCCGCAATCCGCAATGGCCGCCAGCGTTGCCGCGGCCACAGCCGTCGCATCCAGCACGCCGGCCTGCAGGGCACCGGCCAGCTGCAGGGCCGATTTTCCCGTCACGTCCGCGCGGGAGGCAGAGGGAACGCGATCAACGGACATCGTCAGTCTCCGGGGTTGTCGTGGCGGCGCTTTCGCGCCAAGGTCAGAATCAGATTTTCCGATCAGGATCGGATTTTCCGGCGCCGCCGCACTGCGGGCGGGGCCGTTTCCGGGGGCGCGTGTGTCAGTTTCGCTGAAGCAGATCCGCTATTTTCTCGCGGCCGCCGATTCCGGCCAGATTTCGCAGGCCGCGGTCGATCTCAACGTATCGCAGTCGGCGGTTACCGCGGCGGTGCAGCAGCTTGAAGCCACGCTCGGCTTCCGCCTGTTCGACCGCACGCCGGTGGGCGTGGTGCCGACGGTGGAAGGCAGCCGTTTCGTGGCCCATGCGCGCAACATCATCGCCGCGGTGGAAGAGGCCATGCGGGTGCAGCGCAGCGCCCCGGCCGCAACCGAAGGCACGGTGCGCATCGGCCTCACCTACACCGTCTCCGGCTACTACCTGCCGCGCCACCTCGCCCGCTTCACGCGCAGCTTCCCCAACGTCACGCTCGATCTCTACGAAGCCCAGCGCAGCGTCATCGAACAGGCCCTGCTCGACGGCGCGCTGGATATCGCGGTCATTCTGGTCTCCAACCTCGGCGCCCGCGACCGGCTGCGATATGAGACGCTGGTGCGCTCGGTGCGCCGGCTGTGGCTGCCGGCCGAGCATCCGCTGCTGCGCCTGCCGCGCATCACCCTCAGCGACGTTGCCGGCGAGCGCTATGTGATGCTGACGGTGGACGAGGCCGGCCAGACCACACGGCGCTACTGGGCGCCCTCCACGTTCAGCCCCAGGGTGATCTTCCGCACCTCCTCGGTGGAGGCCGTGCGCTCCATGGTGGCGGCGGGCATGGGGGTGACCATCCTGTCCGATCTGGTCTACCGGCCATGGTCGCTGGAAGGCCAGCGGCTGGAAACGCGGATGCTGGAAGACGAGATCCCCACCATGGACGTCGGCCTCGTGTGGCGCGACGACGTGGCCATGAGCCCGGCGACCGCCGCCTTCCGCGATTTTCTCTCGCTGGCCGCCGGCGGCGCCGCGCCGGGCATCTGAGGCGCTCATCGCTCCACCAGCTGCGACCAGCGGCGCACCAGATAATTGTGTTCGTCCATCGTGGTGTTCCACACGGCGATGGAACTCGCCCGCTCCCAGTAGGAACCGCCGGCCCGCACGGAACCGGCCGAGACGTTGGCCCCGCCCTGCGGACCCGGCAGATCCACCGGCGTCGGCTCGCCTTCGTACCAGTAGGCCCACTCCTCGGCCGACAGATAAGGCCGCACCCGCGACGGCACCGACATATAATAGCCCTGCCGGGCCACCACCGCGCCGGCCCAGCCATCGAGCCACCAGTTGAGATAGTCGTAGGCGGCATCGAGCGCCCGGCCGGACAGATGACGGGCAAGACACAGCCCGCCGTGCCAGGCACGATAACCTTCCTTCGGCACCGCCTCCTGCACCGCCACGCCCATGCGCCGCAGCCGGGCAAGGCCGGGCGACCACATGCTCTGGATCACGGTGTGGCCGCCGGCCATCAGCTCCGCAGCCTCCGCCGCCGTGCGCCAGAAGCCATAGACGTGGCCGGACCGCACGCGCGCCTCCAGCGCCGCAATGATGGCGTCGATCTCGCGGATGGAAAGATTGCCGATGTCCTCGAAGGCAACCTCGCCGCACGCCTGCAGCGCCAGCGCCGCATCGAAAATGCCGATCGCCGGCTCGTCCACCAGCGCAACCCGGCCGTGCCAGCGCTCGTCCATGAGGGCCGCCCACGAATCCACCGGCTCGCCGGCGCCGCCGGCAGCTTCCGGCAGGTAGGCAAAGGAATCGAGATTGTGCACCGTCGGCAGCATCGAAAGCCAGCGCGTGGCCTGCCCGCCAAGAGCCTGATTGGACTGCACATAAAGCCGGCTCACCGGCGCATCGCCCCGCCCCATGCGCGCACTCTGGCTGATGCGGCCGGTCTTGGTCAGGTCCGTCACCGCATCCCAGTGCCGGA
>NZ_DAISHT010000185.1:0-3220 GCF_036822375.1 Pseudoxanthobacter sp.
TGCGCGCGGCGTCGAGGGCCTTGAAGTTGAACTCAAGCACGCCCTTGCGGGTGCTCTCGTAGGTGTCTTCGAGGGCGTCGGTGGCTTCCTCAGCCGCGACCTTGAACTTGGAATAGGCTTCCTTGGCCTGCGCCACGCTCTTCTCGGCGATCTCGCGAACCGCCGGCGGCACCTCGACGGTGGGCAGCGTGAACGGATCGGCCGGCAGGGCGGCGAGGGTCTTCTTGGCGGCGCGGGTGGCGACGGACGGCTTCTCGGTCATAGTCGGCTCCTTCCTGGCGGCCTGCTGGTCGGGCTCCCGGCCCGCTGACAGGCTTTCAACTGACATTTGCCTCTGGTGGCAGGTGATTGCCTGAGCGGCGGTTGTCTCAACAGAACGACAGCGGAGGATCGGCATCCGCCCGGCCTGCCACGGGTCTGTGCTCCGTGCGGGCCGGCTTCCGGAGCCGCCTCGGCAACCGCGTGAAAGCGCCGGGCTCCCGTGCCCGCCCCCTTCTCATCGGCTGCAGAGGTACAATAGCCAACGTTATTTTGCATCGCAACATTATTTTGCGTTGCACAAACTGATTCCGCAAACGGGTCCGTGCGCCGCTGGCGGAGCCCCGCGCAGACGGGGTGCCCGGCCGGCGGAACCGGCCGGGAAACCGCTTGCCGTCAGGCGGAGGGCGTTTCGCCCGCGGCGCCGGCTTCGGCCGCGGGTGCGGCCTCGGCCTGCGGCTCTGCTTTGGCGGGCTTTGCGGCCTTGGCCTTCGTCGCGGAGGCCTCCGCCTTCGGGGCCGCCGGCGACACCGGGGTCGCGGTCACGTCGATCGGGGCTACGGCGGCCTTGCCGATGGCCTGCATCTGCTCGCCGATGGCCGTCATGCGGCCGGTCAGGAAGTCCGACTGCAGCTTCACCACCTCTTCGACCGTGCCGGCGCGCACCAGTTCGCGCGCCAGCGCAAAGGCGGCGGCAACGTTCTCCTCGGTGAAGGAGAGCACCTGACGGTTCATCTCACGGTTGACGAACGGGGAGGCGAAAGTGCCGGCGGCCGGCTCCTCCAGCGAGGTCACTGTGCGCCGCGCAATGGTCATGAACTCGTCGAAGGCCTTGCGGGCCTGATCGACGCTGTTCTCGGCATAGGTCCGCACCTCGGCCGGAATAGCGAAAGTGCCGGTTTTCTGGGTCGTCATGGGTCAGCGTCCTCGTTGTGGGCCGGCTTTCACACCGGCCTGCCGCAGAGCGGCGGGCTTATCCGCAATGCAGCCGGCGGGCAGGGCGGCTGCCGGCTGCATCAAAGGCCTGTGATGCGACAGCACCATGTCGGCGGTGCCATAACGGCGGCACCCCGTTCGGCGCAGCGCCCTGTCGGCGGCGGCGCCGGTCCGGCAGGCGGCTGTCCCGGCACGCTGCCGTCATTGTCGCGTCAACGCTGCGACGGATCAATGGGGGATGCCATCCCCGAGGTTGTGGACCGCTCCGCGGCTGCCATATTAGAGTCCGCCCGCGGCACGGGCCGCGACCATCGGTGCGGCAGCGCGGGGTGGCCCGGCCGGCCGTTGCGCGTCATGGTCGGCCCGATGCGTACCACGGCCGGCGGGGCCGGGGCGATTCGCACCGCTCCGGCCGCAGCGGCGGTGCGGGATGGCAGGCCCCGCAGGCAGGTGCCTGCACAGCGACTGGATCCGGAAGGCGGCAGGACCCCCGTGGTGGCGAACTCCGAAAAAGGCAGCTTCGAAACGTTTCGGTCGCTCACCGCCGATCCGGCGGTCGCCGGCCATGCGGCCGACGCGCGCATGGCGTTCGTGTTCGATGCCCGCGCCCGGCATCTTCTGTGGTGCAATGCCGCGGCGGCGCATTATTGCGCCTTCACCGCGCTGCCGCCGGCGCCCGGGGCCGACCCCGGCCGCGGCGAGGCGCTGCGTCATGCGCTGGCGCGCCATGTCTCCAGCCACTTTCTCATTTCGCCCGGTCTGGTGCGGCTGCGGGTGTTCGTCGATTTCCGCCCGGTCGGCTTCATGTGCCGGCTGCAGCCGCTGCATCTTGCGGCCGGCGGCACGGCGCTGAGCGTGCTGGTCATCGATCCGGTGCCGGCAGAGGCCGGCGCGGCCGGCGGCGATGCGCTGGCGGCCTTCGCCCGCCTGCTGGCACCGCGCGGCGGCGGCGTGGTGCTGGCGGGGGGCGGTCAGGCCCCGCAACTGATCGCCGGCCCGCCCGCCGCGGCCGATGCGTTTGGCGGCCCGGCCGGCATCGCCGCCCTCGGGCCTGCCGGGCTGGCGGCCGCCGGGCTTGCCGCCGTGCCGCTCGGCGACGCGGGCGCGGGCCTTGTGCTGCTGCCGGCGCCGCCGGCCGATGCGCCGGCCCCGGCCCCGGCCGCAATCGCGGCGCTGCCGCACACACCCGCGCCCGCTGCGCCCGCCAGGCCGGCCGTCGTGGCTGCGGCGGAGGCGGCACCGGCCCTGCCGCTGCCCCGCCTGCCGGCTGTCGTGCCCGCCGCGAGCGGCCCGGCCGCCGGCGGACGGGCGCTGCGCTTCAGCTGGCAGAGCGATGCCCGCCACGTCATCACGTTCGTTTCGCCGGAGCTTGCGCAGGCGGTCGGGCCGGCGGCGTCGGCTGTCGTGGGGCGCGACTGGCGGCAGGTCGCCGCCGGGTTTGGTTTCGGCTCCGGCAACCGGCTGCTCGCGCGGCTGGCGGAAGACTGCACGTGGAGCGGCGTTGCCGTGTGGTGGCCGCGCGATGGCGACGGCGCGTTCGTTCCGGTGCAGTTGTCGGCGCTGGCCGTGCGCGACAGCGACGGCGGTTTTCGCGGCTTGCGCGGCCTCGGCCAGTGCCGGCCGGCCGATGCGCGCACCTCCGCCCTGCCGCCCGGCGACGAGCGGCCGGATGCGGCGCCGCCTGCTTCCTTCCCTGCTGCATCCGCCGTGGCGGTCCGCCCGGCGACCGACGCTCCGGCGCGGAACGAAGTGGCACAAGACGGGACGGAGCCGGACGGGGCAGAACCGGATGCGCCGGGGCCGGAAGACCCGAGACGGGACGATCCCCGGTCGCACGAGCCCGCGCAATCGCTGGCATCCGCCTCCTCCGGCGACCTGATGGAGGATATCTGGCAGGAGGACCTGCCGGACGACGGACCCGATCTGCCGCCGGCCCGGCCGGCCATGGCCGGCGTTGCCATCCGCCACGAGCCTCTGGACTGGTCGCGTCTGGCGGGCTGGCAGGCGCAGATCACGGCTGCCGCCC
>NZ_DAISHT010000185.1:3320-6559 GCF_036822375.1 Pseudoxanthobacter sp.
CCGCGACTGTAACGATTGACGATGGGCCCGTGGTGCCTCCCGCCCCCCCGGCCGAACGGCCGCCCGTGTCCGTGCCGGCGGCGGCTCCGGCAGCGCTTCCCGCCGGGCATCCGGGCGGATCGCAGGCGACCGGCGAGGCTGATCCGGCACGCGCCGGGCTGCCGGCCGCACCGGCTGCCCGCGCCGACCGCCCTGCGTGGATGCGGGACGATACGGATGCAGAGACGTTGCGGCTGATGCAGGGGCTGCCGCCCCTGCCGGCCGCGCCGCCCGGAGACGAACCCCCGCGGCCGGATTGGATCAGGGCCGCGACAGCGGAAGCGCCGCCGCCGGAACCGGGCGTGGCCGGCGAGGCGATCCTTCCGGCATTGGCGGGCGAAGGACCGGCTGCGGCCTCGGATACCCGGCCGGGGGCGCAGGACTTCTTCGAACCGGCGCCGGCGGCGGACGTCGCAGGTGCCGCCGCTGTCGCAGCCGGTCTTCCGATGTACGACAGCCCGGCCCGGGCCGGCGCGGCCGGTGGCCCGCCATCGGAGGCCGCCGCCGATGGCTTGTCGGAGGCCGGCGATCTGCCGGAAGCCGGTGATCTGCCCGAAGCCATGGTGCCTTCCGGGCCGGACGTTCTGCCGGAGGAGGTGAACGAACCGGAGCCCGGCCTTGGCCGGATCGTGCTGGCTGCCGCGCCGGAGGCCGCAGCCCACGCCCTCGGCCGCGGGGAGGATGCCCCGGCTGGCAGCGACGAGGACGATATCGGCCGGCTGTCGCGGCCGGAATGGGAGGCCTTTCGCCTGATCGCGGCCGCTCTTGGCGCCCGCTTCGAGGGCGACGACGAGATGGCCTCGCAGACCCCCGGCGGCGGCCCGGCGGAAGCCCTTGCGCCGCTGGCCGCACCGGCGATGGCTGGTGCGGAGGGCGAGGAGCCCGACACCCGCATTCTCGACCGGCTGCCGATCGGCCTTCTGGTGTGCCGCAACAACCGGCTGCTCTATCTCAATTCGGCCGCTCTGCGGCTGGTCGGCCAGCCCGATCTGGCGGCCTTCGAGGCGGCCGGCGGTCTTGCCAGCCTGTTCGTGGACGAACCCGGCAGCGGCGGCGTGCGCATGCTGAAGGTGCGCCGCGCCGACGGGCGCGCCGTGGCCGTGGAAGCGCGCATGCACGCCGTGCCGTGGGGGCCGGCCCGGGCGCTGCTGATGGTGCTGCAGCCGCGCGAGGCGGCCGAGGACGAGGCGGCCTCTGCGGCCCTTGCGCTGGCCATCGCGCCGGCTGCGGCCGCGGCCCCGCCGGCCGGGCCCGGCGAGGCGGAACAGGTTCTGGATGCCCTGCCGGATGCGGTCGTCGTGGTCGACGCGGCGCGCACCGTCGTCACCGTCAACCGGGCTGCCGAGCGTCTGTTCGGGCATCCGCGCACCCAGCTCAGGGGCCGTCCGGTCGGCGACATCGTCACCTCTGTGGGGCGCGGTGCGCTTGAGGAGGCCATCGCCCGGCTGAGCGAGCCCGGCACCGGGCCCGGCAGCCACGATATTGAGGCGGTCGCCATTTCCGGGGCCGGCGACGAGGTGCCGCTGATGATCGGATTCGGCCACTTCGGCGAAGGCAGTGCGGCGCGGGTGTGCCTGACGCTGCGCGATGTGGGGGAATGGAAGCGCGGCGAGGCGGCGCTTTCTGCCGCGGTGCGGGCGGCGGAGGCGGCCAGTGCCGAAAAGTCGGCGGTTCTGGCACGCATCACTCATGAGATCCGCACGCCCCTCAACGCTATCATCGGCTTTGCCGAAGTCATGCTGGAAGAGCGGCTCGGCCCGGTCGGCACGGCGCGATATCGCGATTATCTCAGCGATATCCGCCTCTCGGGCGCCCACATCCTGAGCCTCGTCAACGATCTGCTCGATCTGGCCCGTATCGAGGCCGGACGCGCCGATCTGGAGCCGGAGCCGGTTGCCCTCAACGCGGTGGTGCGCGAGTGCGTGGGCATCATGCAGCCGGAGGCCGGCAACGAGCGCGTCATCATGCGCACCTCGCTGGCGGCAAGCCTGCCGCCCATCCGCGCCGACCGCCGCTCGGTGCGCCAGATCGTGCTTAACCTGCTGTCGAATGCCGTCAAGTTCAACACCGTCGGCGGGCAGGTCATTCTGTCCACCAGCCTGTCCGCGCCGGGCGAGGTGGTGTTCTGCTGCCGCGATACCGGCGTTGGCATGTCGGGCGAGGAAATCGCGCTCGCCATGCAGCCGTTCCGCCGTCTCGGCGGTGCCCGGCGCGGCGGCACAGGCCTCGGCCTGCCGCTGACGCGGGCGCTGGCCGAGGCGAACGGCGCCGCCTTCTCCATCCGCTCCGAGCCCGGCCACGGTACGCTGGTGGAGGTGCGGTTTTCCACATTCGCGGCCGATCCTGCGCCGGCAGCCGGCTGACGCGGTGCTCTCCGGGGTGTGCCGGCCGTTCTGTAACATCCTGTTCAGACAGGGGAATCCCTGTTTTCCACGGCGGCATCGCAGCTTCGCCGGCTTCTCCCCCCGCGGTCGCCGAAACGGGGTTGCCTTTTGCCGCGTTTGCCCCTAGGTTCCGCCACGTCGAGCAATCGACACGCCCGCCGGCGCTGCCGGCCGGTATGCGGGACATGCAGCTGTAGCTCAGTTGGTTAGAGCGTCGGATTGTGGATCCGAAGGTCCCTGGTTCGAGACCAGGCAGCTGTACCACAGCACATCATTGACATCGCCTCATGTTGCCGTAAGCGCCGCAGCGCTGTCGCACCCTTGTAATTTCCGCGCGGCATGGCACGTTCAAAATCCGATTCTGAGCGCAGGTGTCCTGCGATGGCGGTGAAAGGGCGGCCCGGATGACGCCGGGAGCATTCCGTTCCCTTGTCGTCGGGCCGGACATTCTCGACTTCGCTGCGAACCCGGCCGATCTCCGGCACGCGATGAACGCGATCCATTCCGTCGACGCGCTCGCCGCGCACATCCACGACGCATCGGACGGAGCAAACCGGCTGCCACGACGATCCCGACTATCGGGAGAAGCGCGCTCAGGGCGATGCGGAATTCGCGCTGCTGCGAGACGTGGCGAAAGCGATCCGGCACGCCGCTCTTTCTCGTGGAACCCCACAGATCTCCACCCCGAGGCTCTCCGGAGCCGGACAGAGATCACGTCGCAGCCGACCGGTTTCGGGCAGGCGATATGGGGCGAATTCGAATGGGATGCGCCGCTGCGGGTCGTGGTCGGGATGAACGGCGGGCCGTTCCGCCACC